>NZ_JBLEBI010000002.1:0-137401 GCF_047340315.1 Streptomyces sp. AF1A | reverse complement strand
CGGCAGGGGGGACTAGTCGGCCTTTTTCCGTCGGCGCGCGAGCGTCTGGCGAACGGCGCCATCAGCCAGCCCGCGAACGACTGGGAGCAGCGGTACCGCCGTACCGTGATCATCAGCGATACCGTGGCCACCGGCGTGGTGGTGGGGGTGATCGGCAACTTCTTCGGGGCCCGGGACGCGGCCAACTGGCATGAGAAATGGGGGATTCTCGCCTTCGGCACCGAGTTGCTGGTGCTCGGGGCGCTTGCGGTGAGCCGGTCGTGGGCCCCGGCCGTGCTCGGCCAGGGTGCCGAGGAGTTCCGCCGGCTCGGACGCTCGCTGTTCACGGCGACCGTCGTCCTGGCGCTCGGCGGGATCGCCCTCACCTCGCGCAACATCAAGCTCTGGATCTTCGTCGCGGTCCCCGCGATCGCGCTCGTCACCATGACCGCGCGGTATGTGCTCCGCCTCTGGCTGCACAGACAGCGCAAGGAAGGGCGGTGCCTGAGGCCGGTGCTCGCTGCCGGAAGCCCGGCCACCGTGTCCGATCTGATCAGCCGGACCCGCAAGTTCCCGCACATCGGCTGGCGGGTGGAGGCGGTGTGCACGCCGGACGGTCGCGGCCGTGACGGTGACCAGCTGGACGGGGTGCCGGTCGTCGGCCAACTGGGGGACGTCGCCAAGCACGTGCGCCACGACGGCTACCGCGTCGTCGCCGTCACACCGGACCCGCACTGGACGCCGGACCGGCTGCAGCGGCTGGCCTGGAACCTCGAAGGCAGCGACGCCGAGATGGTCGTGGCCCCCGTGCTCATGGAGGTGGCCGGTCCGCGGCTGCACGTCGACGCGGTGCTCGGGATCCCGCTGCTGCGGGTCAGCATGCCCACCTTCACCGGTGGCCGCCGGGCGATCAAGGGGGTGGTCGACCGGGTGGGCGCGGCGGTCCTGCTGGTGCTGTTCGCGCCGCTGATGGCGCTCGTCGCCCTGCTGGTGGTGCTGGACAGCCGGGGCGGGGCCTTCTACCGCCAGCGCAGAGTCGGCAAGGACGGCCGGGAGTTCACCATTCTCAAGTTCCGCACCATGGTCGCCGGGGCTCACGGGGCGCGTGCCGAGCTCGCCGACCGCAACGAGGGTGCCGGGCTGCTGTTCAAGCTTCGCCGGGATCCTCGGGTGACCCGCGTGGGAGCAGTGCTGCGCCGGTACTCGATCGATGAACTCCCGCAGCTGTTCAACGTACTGACGGGATCGATGTCGCTCGTCGGTCCGCGGCCTCCACTGCCGGAGGAGTGCGCCGCGTACGACCCGGACATCCGGCGGCGGCTGCTGGTCAAGCCCGGGCTCACCGGCCTGTGGCAGATCAGCGGGCGCAGCGACCTGCCCTGGGAGGAGGCGGTCCGCCTCGACCTGCGCTACGTGGAGGACTGGTCGCTCGCCCTCGACACCGTGATCTTGTGGAAGACGATGCGCGCGGTACTCCACGGGCAGGGGGCCTACTGATGGGCGGGGGGCGTCGCCCGGCCGGCGCGTGGAACGCGGGCCACCAGGGCCTGCCGTGGAAGAGCTCAGGCCGCAAGGGCCTGCCCGGGGGGAGAGACGGATCATGAGAGTCAGCGTTTTCGGGCTCGGCTACGTGGGCTGCGTATCGGCCGCGTGCCTGGCCAGCATGGGCCACGAGGTCATCGGCGTCGATGTGAACCAGGTGAAGGTCGACCTGGTCAACGACGGCAAGGCTCCCGTGGTCGAGGAGCGGATCGGCGAGCTCATCGCCGACGTGGTGCGGACCGGAGCGCTGCGCGCCACCCGCGACGTCCGCGAGGCGATCATGGCCAGCGAGATATCGCTGGTCTGCGTGGGCACGCCGTCGGAGCCCAACGGCAGCCTGTGCACCAGCTACTTGGAGCGGGTCACCGAACAGATCGGCGCCGCGCTGGCCGAGCGGGGCGGGCGGCAGACCGTCGTGTTCCGCAGCACCATGCTCCCGGGCACCTGCCTGAACCTGCTGGTACCGATCCTGGAGAAGAACACCGGCGGCACGGCCGGGGTGGACTTCGGAGTCGCGGTCAACCCGGAGTTCCTGCGCGAGGGCACGAGCGTGCGGGACTTCTTCGACCCGCCCAAGACCGTCATCGGCGAACTCGACCCGGTGAGCGGCGACGCGGTGACGGCACTGTACGACGGCCTGCCCGGCGAGGTGTTCCGGGTGCCGGTCCCGACGGCCGAGGCGATCAAGTACGCGGACAACGCGTTCCACGGACTCAAGATCGGCTTCGCGAACGAGCTGGGCGCGGTGTGCCAGGCGCTCGGGGTGGACTCGCACCAGGTGATGGACGTGTTCCTGGCCGACCGCAAGCTGAACATCAGCCCCGCCTACCTGCGGCCCGGCTTCGCCTTCGGCGGCTCCTGCCTGCCCAAGGACCTGCGCAGCCTGGTCCACGCGGCACAGCGGGCCGACGTCTCGGTGCCCATCCTCTCCCACGTGCTGACCTCCAACTCGGACCATCTGCAGCGCGCGGTGGACCTGGTGGAGCGCACCGGGAGGCGCAGAGTGGGCCTGTTCGGGCTGTCCTTCAAACCCGGCACCGACGACCTCCGCGAGAGCCCGCTCGTCGAGCTGGCGGAGAGGCTCTTCGGCAAGGGGTACGACCTCAAGATCTACGACGCCAACGTCAGCCTCTCCCGGCTGCTCGGCGCGAACCGCGAGTACATCGAGAACCGGCTGCCGCACCTGGCGCAGCTGCTCGCGGACTCCGTCGGCGAGGTGCTGCAGCACGCCGAGGTGTGCCTGGTCGGCACCAGGGACCCGGCCGTGCTGTCGGCGCTGCCCCACGGCGAGAAGCCGGTGATCGTCGACCTCATCCGCCTTCCCGACGCCGAGGCGCGCCGGACAGAACCGGGGTACATGGGCCTTGCTTGGTAACGCGACCAGCGGCGACGGATCAGACCGGCGCGCGCTGATCCTGGTGGAGAACCTGTCGGTGCCGTTCGACCGGCGGGTGTGGCAGGAGTGCACCACGCTGCGCGACGCGGGCTGGACGGTGCACGTCATCTGCCCGCAGGGGAGCAAGCGCGACACGGAGCCGGAGGCGGAGATCGACGGGGTGCGGATCCACCGCTACCCGTTGCGCGCGGCCACCGGAGGGCCGGCCGGCTACCTGAGGGAGTACGGATCGGCGCTCTGGCACACGGCCCGGCTGGCCCGCAAAGTCGGCCCGGTCGACGTGGTCCACGCCTGCAACCCGCCCGACCTGCTGTTCCTGCCGGCACTGTGGCTGAAGCGGCGCGGCGCGCGGTTCGTCTTCGACCAGCACGACCTGGTGCCCGAGCTGTACCTCTCCCGGTTCGACCGCGGTGAGGATCTGCTCTACCGCGCCGTGTGCGCGCTGGAACGGCGGACCTACCGGGCCGCGGACGTCGTCCTCGCCACCAACGAGAGCTACCGGGACGTCGCCCTGCGCCGCGGCGGCCGGCGGCCGGAGGACGTCTTCGTGGTGCGCAGTGCGCCCGCGGTCGACCGGTTCCAACCCGTGCCGCCCGAACCGGAGTTGAAGCGCGGCAAGCCTCATCTGCTGTGCTACCTCGGGGTCATGGGCCCTCAGGACGGCGTCGACTACGCCCTGCGGGCCCTGGCGAAGCTGCGCGACGAGCTCGGGCGGACCGACTGGCACGCGGTGTTCGTCGGCTCCGGGGACGCCTTCGACGCGATGGTGGAGCTGTCCCGGCGGCTCGGACTGACGGAGCAGGTGCAGTTCACCGGGCGCATTCCGGACGCCGACCTGGTGCGCTACCTGTCCACGGCGGACGTGTGCCTTTCCCCGGACCCGCGCAATCCGCTCAACGACGTGTCGACCATGAACAAGGTCCTCGAGTACATGGCGATGGGCCGGCCGATCGTCTCGTTCGATTTGCGGGAGGCGCGCGTCTCCGCCGGTGACGCCGCCGTCTACGCACCCGCCAACGACGAGGCCCGATTCGCCGAGCTGATCGCGGTGTTGATGGACGACCCGGACAAGCGGGCGCGGATGGGCAAGATCGGCCAGGAGCGGATCAGCGGGCCGCTCTCCTGGCAGAACTCGCAGGCGTCACTGCTCGCCGCCTACGCCGCCGCCTGCCGTGGCCACACCCCGGTGTCGGCGAGCCATCCGGTCCGAACAGGGAAGAGGCAGCGCAGTTGAGCGAGGACACGATACGCCTGGTCACCATCGGGCGGATTTTCCGTCGGCGCTGGCGGCTTCTCGCCGCCCTCGCCGTCGTGGGCGCACTTGTCGGCTACGGCGCCTCGGTGGTGTTTCCGCCGCGGTACACGACGTCGGCATCGGTCCTGCTGCCGGGGCAGTGGGAGGAGCGCGAGCTGCTGACTCAGGTGGACGTGGCGACCAGTTCCACGGTGGTCGACCGCGCGGCCGGCGCGCTCGGCTGGAGGGGCGTCAGCGGCGCCGATCTGCGGGATCACGTGACCGCCAAGGCCTCCGACGGGAACATCATCAAAATCTCGGGCACGGCCGAGACCCCCAAGCGCGCGCAGCAGCTCTCCGACCAGGTGGCCCGGCAGTTCGTCGAGTTCGCGGCGCGGATCGCGGGCGGCACCACGGATTCCGCGGCCACGGGGTCCGAGGCGTTGCGCAAGCAGGTCGAGGAGACCAACCGCCGCATCACCGACCTGGCCAAGGCGGCCGATCCGGGGCAGACCGTGGAGAGCGTCCAGGCCCGCACAGCGCTCGAGAACCTGCGCACCTCGCTGGAGGACGCCATGACGAAGCTGGACCAGGCCGACCCGGCGGCCGGCAAGGCCGGCATGGTCGTCATGGGGCCGGCGGCCCGGCCGACCGGCGAGGCACCGCCGACACGGATGCAGCTCATCGCCGGCGGGGCGCTGCTGTTCTTCCTGCTCGCCGTCATCGGCCATCTCGTCGCCGCACGGATGAACCGCCGGCTGCGCACCGAACCGGAGATCGCGGCGGCACTGGGCTCGGCGCTGCTGGGCACCGTCGACGTGCCCCAGGGACGGCGCGGCGCGCACCGGCCGGGACACGGCGGCCCGCGGGCCTGGATGCGCCGACTGCTGGGCATCGACACCCGGTGGGACCTGCCGGCCCCGCAGAGGTCCGGCGACGAGGTCGGCAGACGGATCCGCTACCGGCGGGTGTGCGCTCGCCTCCGGGACCAACTGCCCGCCCCGCGAAGGCTCCTGGTGGTCGTACCGGACGGCGACGAGATCGCCCGCCGCGCCGCCGGACAGCTCGTCGCCGAGGGCGAGGGCGATCCCCAGCTGAGGGTGGTGGAGGTCGCGGTGGACCGGCCCGTCGTGCCGGACCGCACCACCGAGGCCGGTGCCGTAGTCGTCCTCGGCGTGGGCAGCCGGACCGCGGAGGAACTCGCCGGCATCGCCGAGGCGTGCGCGGACGGCGGGCACGAGGTCGTCGGCATCGTCGTCGCCGGCGCGGTCCGCAGCCGTGAGACGCGGTCGCAGGGCCGGCCTCCGGACGACCCCACGCTCGCGCTCGCGGTGCACGGCCATGCGACGGGAGGTTCGGTGTGACGACGAACACGACCGCGGAGTCGTCGGCCGCCACTCCGCTGATCGACCTGCAGGCGCTGGTGGTCGCGGTGCGCAGGCGCCGCCGCCTCTGGTGCGCCATGGCGCTGCTCGGCCTGCTGGTCGGCGCCGCGGTGGCGGTCCTGATGCCGCCGCCGCCGACCGCGGTGACCGAAGTGCTGGTCGCGCACGCGGAGGACCAGCCGAACGACACCGGAACGCTGATCCGCACGGACGTCCAGCTGCTGCGGACCACGCGGATCGCCGACCAGGCCCTGAAGTCCCTGGGGTCCGCGGAGAGACCCGAGGACTTCATGCGGGACTACCGGGGCGCCGGCCTGACGAACAACCTGCTGCAGATCACCGTGACGGGCGACAGCGACGCGCAGGCGGTGGCCCGCGCCAAGGCGCTGGCCGACGCGTTCGTCGCGGACCACGTGCGGCGGATGCGCCAGACCGCGCAGGCCGAGGCCCAGGCCCTGCTCGACCAGCGTGACCGGATGCGGAACGAGCTCGCCCAGGTCAACAAGGAGATCGGAGACCGCTCGCCGGACAGCGACCCGAAGGCGGCGGCGAGCATCGAGTCGCTCTTCGCCCGCCGCGCCGAACTCAACTCGCGCATCTCCGACTTCGACGAGCGCGCCGCGGAAGCGCGCACCGGCACACCCCAGGTCGTCGCCGGCACGCAGATCGTGGACGCCCCGCGCGCGGTGCCTCACTCCCTGCCCAAGGCGCTTGCCACCGACGCCGGGATCGGTCTCGTCCTCGGTCTCGTCCTCGGGCTCTCACTGGCCGCGGTCGGCGCGGTGGTGGCCGACCGGCCCGTGCTGCGCCGGGACATCGCCGCGCACCTGGGCGCCTCGGTCATCGCGGAGCTCCCCCGCCGCTCGGGCAGGCGGTGGCAGCGCCGACGGACGCGGGTGACACGCGAACGGCTCACCGCGACCCTGGTCCGCGCCACGCGCGGCTCCGATGAAGCGGTCTCCCTGCTGGAACTGGGCTGCGCGCGCAGCGCGAGCGTGATCGCCCTGGACCTCGCCAGGGCCATGACGGCGGAGGGGCCGGTGACCGTCGTCGACGCCCTGCCCGGGCTGAACCTCGCGGGCCGCCGTCGCAAGCCGGGAGACCCGGCCGTGGTCGGCGGCGAACGCGCCGCGACGGTGCCGGCTCAGGAGCGCCGGATCGGCGTCGGCTCGGTGACCCCCGGCACGGCGTGGACCGACCTGCAGTACCTCGGCACGCAGACCGTGCTCGTCGTGCGTGCCGGACACGGCAGCGCCGCATGGCTGCACACCGTGGCGCGGCAACTCGCGGACCAGCGCATTCCGGTGATCGGTGTGGTGCTGATCGACCCCGATCCGCGCGACCGGACCGACGGCACGCTGTGGGACGGGGTGCACACCGCGCTGCGCGGCCGAGCCGGGCGGCTGCCCCGGCCCAACGGCGCGAACCCGCCACGCACGGAGCGGCAGCCGATCTGGGCCGCACGTGTCCCCGGCGACGACCAGGAGGCGCGGTAGACATGTGTGGCATCGCAGGCACGTACCGATGGCCCGACGGCAAGGTCGTGACCGACCGGCTCACCGAGACCCTCGCCCACCGCGGTCCGGACGGAGCGGGGCGGTACAGCCACCGCGCCGGGGACGGCGAAGTGCACCTCGGGCACCGCCGGCTGGCCATCATCGACCTGTCCGAGACCGGCGCCCAGCCGATGGTCTCGGACGGTCTCGCCCTGACGTACAACGGCGAGCTGTACAACGCGCCGGAGCTGCGCGCCGAGCTGGCAGCCGCCGGGGTGCGCTTCCGCGGTACCTCCGACACCGAGGTACTGCTCGAGGCCTGGCGGCGCTGGGGCACGGACTGCCTGCCCCGGCTGCGCGGCATGTTCGCCTTCGGGATCTTCGACGAGCGAACCGGTGAACTGGTCCTGGCGCGCGACCAGTTGGGAATCAAGCCGCTCTTCCTGCTCCGGCGCGGAGCGGGCCTGGTGTTCGCCTCGGAGCTCAAGGCACTGGCCACCGCGACCGGCGGGTCGCTGGAGGTGGACCACGCGGCGCTGGTGGCCTCGCTGCTGTACTACTGGGTGCCCGACTCGCGGTGCGCGTTCCGCGAAGCGGAGAAGCTGCCGCCGGGGAGCTGGCTGAGGTGCCGGCCCGACGGCCGGGTGCAGCGCGGCCGGTTCTGGAATCCGAAGGACGTCGCCGCCGAGGGCCGGGAGCGGGCCGCGGCCGGCGAGCAGCCGGACCTCGCCGCCGTCGTCGAGGAGTCGACCCGGCGCCACCTGCTCTCCGACGTACCCGTCGCGACCTTCCTCTCCGGCGGCCTCGACTCCAGCTACCTGACCGCGCTGGCGGCCCGCCACCGGCCGGGGATCTCCGCCTACACGATCGGGTTCCGCGCCGAGGACGCCCGGTTCGAGGCGATGCCGGACGACCTGCGCTACGCCCGGCAGGTGGCCGCGCGGTTCGGCGTCGACCTGCACGAGATCGAGATCGCCCCGAACGTGCTCGACCTGCTGCCGCAGATGACGTACCACCTGGACGAGCCGATCGGCGACCCCGCCGCGATCAACACGTACTTGATCTGCTCGGCCGCACGGGAGGCCGGGGTCAAGGTGATGCTCTCGGGGATGGGCGCCGACGAACTGTTCGCCGGCTATCGCAAGCACCTGGCCAACGTGATCGCGCTGCGCTACCAGCGCCTGCCGCGGCCCCTGCGACGCGGCCTGTCCGCGGCCGTGGACCGGCTGCCGGTCGCCACGTCCCGCCGGGGATACCGCTCGGTGCGCTTCGCGAAGCGGTTCCTGTCCTTCGCCGACCTGCCGGAGGAGACCGCCTTCCGGCGCAGCTACACCATGTACGACCGGGACGAGCTGCTCGCCCTGCTCGATCCGGACCTGGCCGGGACGGTCGACGACGTGCTGACCGAGCACGCGGACGTCTACCGGGACAACGACCTCGACGACTTCGTCAACCGCATGTGCCTGACCGACGCCCGGATGTTCCTGCCGGGCCTGAACCTCGCGTACACGGACCGGTCGAGCATGGCCGCGTCGACCGAGGTACGGGTGCCGTACGTGGACGTCGAGGTGGTGAAGGCCGCGTTCGCCGTGCCCGGCCATCGCAAGATCGTCCGGCGCCAGGGCAAGGCCGTCCTCAAGGAGGCGGCCGCCTCGGTCCTGCCCCGGGAGATCGTGTACCGGCCCAAGGGCCTGTTCAGCGCCCCGCTGCGCGCCTGGATGAGCCGGGATCTGGCACCGCTGGTGCGCGAGGTGGTCGACGACGGCGAGCTGGTCCGTTCCGGGTTCCTGCGTCGCGACGCCCTGGCGCGGATGGTCGCCGAGGACGCCGCCGGCCGGCGGGACTTCTCCAAGCATCTGTGGCACGTACTGACCCTCGAGTACTGGTATCGCGACGCGACCTCTGGGTCCGGCCAGAGCACTCGGTTGACGGCTTAGGAATTTCAGAGGAGTTCGGGTGAAACAGGTCGTGCAGAACTACAAGAGCGGCGAGCTGGCGGTGCTCGACGTTCCGGTGCCGGGGTGCAAGCCGGGCGGTGTGCTGGTCCGCAGCGCCTACTCGCTGATCTCCACCGGCACCGAGCTCATGAAGGTGTCCGAGGCCGGCATGTCGATGCTGGGCAAGGCCCGCTCCCGTCCCGACCAGGTGGCCAAGGTCATGCAGAGCGTCGCCACCAACGGGGTGCCCGCCACCTACCGCAAGGTGATGGGCAAGCTGGACTCCTACACGCCGCTGGGCTACTCGCTGTGCGGGGTGGTCGAGCAGGTCGGCGCCGGGATCGACGATGTGAAGGTCGGCGACCTGGTGGCCTGCGCCGGCAACGAGCACGCGCTGCACGCCGAGCTGAACTGGGTGCCGAAAAACCTCTACGTCCCGGTGCCGGACGGCCTCGCGCCGCGGCACGCGGCCTTCGCCACCGTAGGGTCGATCGCGCTGCAGGGCGTCCGCCGGGGCGAGCCGCAGCTGGGCGAGGTGGCACTGGTCATCGGCCTCGGGCTGATCGGCCAGCTGGTGGTGCAGCTCCTCGCCGCCTCGGGAGTCCGCGTCGTCGGGGCCGACCCCGACCCGGCGCGCTGCGAACTCGCCGCGCGCCTGGGCGCCGCGGCCTGCGGAGATCCCGCGTCCGCGGCCGTGGAGAGCGCCGTCGCCGAGCTCACCGGCGGCGCGGGCGCGGACCAGGTGTACCTGGCCGCCGGCGGGGGCAGCAACCAGCCCGTCGAGCTGGCCGCCAAGCTGAGCCGGGACCGCGGCCGGGTCGTCGACATCGGCAAGTGCCGCCTGGACCTGCCCTGGAACGCGTACTACGAGAAGGAGCTCGACGTCCGGTTCTCCCGCAGCTACGGCCCCGGCCGCTACGACCCGGAGTACGAGCTCGAGGGGCGCGACTACCCGATCGGCTACGTGCGCTGGACCGAGCGCCGCAACCTGGCGTGCTTCCTCGATCTCGTCGCCCGCGGCAGCGTCGACGTGGCACCCCTGGTCTCCCACGTCGCCGACTTCGACGACGCCGTCGAGACGTACCAGCGCCTGAAGGACGGCGACCTGAAGGCCGTGGCCGTGCTGTTCCGGTACCCGGAACAGGCGCGGGACACGGGGGAGGCGGCGGCCCCGGCGGTGGCGGTGCCCGCGGTGAGCGTGCAGCCGAGTCCGGCCCGCGCCACCAGGACGCCGGTGAGGCTGGCGTTCGTCGGCGCGGGAAACTACGCGACGTCGATGCTCCTGCCGCACCTGGCACAGCGCGACGGCGTGGAGTTGGCGACCGTCGTCACCACGACGGCGCTGTCCGCCGCCAACGCGCAGCGCAAGTTCGGCTTCGCCGAGGCGACCACCGACCTCGACGCCGTGCTCGGCGACTCGTCCATCGACGCGGTGTTCGTGGTCACCCGGCACAGCTCGCACGCCGAACTCACCCGGAAGGCACTGCTGGCCGGCAAGACGGTGTTCGTGGAGAAGCCCCTGGCCCTCACCGAGGACGAACTGGCCGGCGTGCTCGCGGCGGTGGAGGAGTCCGGCAACGACCGGCTGCAGGTGGGCTTCAACCGCCGGTTCGCGCCGCTGCTGCAGGAGGCCCGCCGGCGCTTCGGCACCCGGACCGGCCCGGCGAACCTCCGCTACCTGGTGAACGCGGGACGCCTCGACCACGGCAGCTGGTACCTCCAACAGGGCACCGAGGGCTCGCGGTTCGCGGGCGAGGGCGGGCACTTCATCGACACGGCGAGCTGGCTGCTCGACGCCGACCCGGTCTCGGTGTACGCGAGCGCCCCCTCGGGCAACGAGGACCTCCAGGTCGTGCTGCGCTACCCGGACGGGTCCACCGCCACCATCAGCTACGTCACCTCCGGCCCGTCCGGCTTCCCGAAGGAGACGCTGGACCTGATCGCGGACGGGCGTGCGCTGCGGCTCGACGACTTCGTGCGCGCCTCGGTGTACGGCCGGAAGCGGTGGGTCAGTTCGCGGCTGCCCAAGGCCCGGGACAAGGGCCAGAACGCCGAACTGGCCGCGTTCGTCCGGGCCGTGCGGACCGGCGGGCCGATGCCGGTGCCGCTTGGGTCGCTGGTCGCCACCACGGCGGCCACGCTCGCCGTCCAGGCCGGGCTGGCGAGCGGCGCGCCGGTGACGCTGGCGGGGGCGCGATGACCATGAGCGCGGGCTGGTACCTGCGGCGGCTGTCCCGCATGGGACCGCGGGAGGTCGCGGGCCGGGTGGCCGACACGGTGCGCAGGCACCGGTGGCGGTCGGCCCGGCCGGACCGTCCGAGCGTGACCGGCGCCGGGTTCACCGCCGTGCTGCCCGCCGGGACGATCGCCACGGTGCCACCGGACGCCGCGAAACGCCTCATCGCCGACGCGGACCGGCTGATGCACGGGCACGCCGAGTACTTCGGGGTGGTCCGCGACGACCTCGCCGACCCGGACTGGTCGCGCGACCCGAAGACCGGGCGCCGGGCCCCGGACGGCTACGCCTTCGACGTGCCGTACCGGGACGAGGACGCGGTCGGGGACATCAAGCAGATCTGGGAGCTGTCCCGGCACCAGTACCTCACCCAGCTCGCCGCCGCCTACGCGATCACCGGGAACGACCGGTACGCCGAGCGGGTGGCCGAGCACCTGCGGTCGTGGTGGGCGGCCAACCCACCCCTGCGCGGGGTCCACTGGATCAGCGGCATCGAGCTGGGCATCCGGCTGCTGTCCTGGGTGTGGATCCGCCGGCTGCTCAACGCCTGGCCGGGCGCGGCCGGGCTGTTCGAGGACAACCCGGTGGCGCTGCACCAGATCTGGTACCACCAGCGCTGGCTGGCCGCCTTCCCCAGCCGGGGGTCCTCGGCGAACAACCACGTCATCGCCGAGGCCGCCGGACAGTTCGCGGCGGCGTGCGCGTTCGGCTGGTTCCCTTCCTCGGCGCGCTGGCGGGCCGACGCGCTGCGCTCGCTGGAGCGGCACCTGCGACGCAACACCTTCCCCTCCGGCCTCAACCGCGAGCTGGCCACCGAGTACCACGGACTCGTCCTGGAACTGGGTCTCGCCGCGGTGGCCGAGGCGGACGCCGCCGGGGTGCCGGTCCCCGCGACCGTCCGGTCGGTGCTGCTGCGGATGACCGACGCACTCGCGGCCGTCGTGGACGGCCGGCTGCGGCCGCCGCGCCAGGGGGACGCGGACGACGGACACGGCCTGGTCCTGGACGGCGCGGGCACGGACCGCTGGGCCTCGCTGCTGGCCACCGGGGACGCCGTGTTCGGCCGGCTCGCCTGGTGGCCCACGGTGACCGGCACCGATGTGCGCACCCCACTGCTGGCCGCGCTCATCAGGCCCTCCGCGCCGACCGTGTCCCGCCCGGCGGACCGACCGGCCCACTTCGCCGACGCGGGCATGACCATCCTGCGCGGTCCGGAGGAGATCTGGTGCCGCTGCGACGCCGGCCCGCACGGCTTCCTGTCCATCGCCGCGCACGCCCACGCGGACGCGCTGTCCGTGGAGGTCCGGCACGACGGGGTCGACGTGTTCGCCGACCCGGGGACGTTCTGCTACCACGGGCAGCCCGAGTGGCGGCGGTACTTCCGCTCGACCCTCGGCCACAACACCCTGGAGCTGGACGGCGGTGACCAGTCCGCCTCCGGCGGCCCGTTCCTGTGGACCCGGCATGCCGAAAGCCGCGTCCTGGCCGCGGACCCCTCGGGCGACGGCGTGGCCCGCTGGTGCGCCGAGCACGACGGTTACCGGCCCTCCGTGCACCGCCGCCGGGTCGAGCTGACCGCCGCGAGCCGGGAGCTGAGGGTGGTCGACGAGGTGAGCGGTCCGCGCCGGGCCGTGCGGCTGGCGTTCCACCTCGGCCCCGCGATCGCCGCGGACCTGGTGGGGAACCGGGCGGTGCTCACCTGGATCCGGGACGGCGAGGGGCGTACGGCGGTGCTCGACCTGCCCGGGAAGCTGTCCTGGCGGGCGCACCGCGGCGAGAGCGACCCGCCGCTGGGCTGGTACTCCGCGGGGTTCGGGCGCAAGGAACCCGCCACCACGCTCGTCGGCACGGGCCTGACCGACGGGGCGGAGGGCTTCACCACCGTCCTCAGGTTCGGCGGCCAGGGGGGCGCGTGGGGAACATGAGGTGGCATGGGGCGTGGGCGACGGCGCTGCTGGCGCTCGCCCTGCTGGCGGTGAGCGGCTGCGACGGCACGTCGGACGCCCGGGCGGCGAAGCCGGCCGCCGGACCGACCACGGCCGCGGCCCGATCCGTGGCGCGGGTGTGCGCCAGGCCCGCGGCCGGACCGGAGAAGGCACCGGCGGGCGCGGTGACGGTCGACCCCGCGGTGGTCGGTGACCTGGCCGCGAAGACCAAGAGCCATCCGCCGCACACCACGTTCTGGCTCCGGCCGGGCAAGCACCGGCTCGACCCGGACCGCTACGCCCAGGTCTTCCCCAAGACAGGGGACCGCTACCTCGGCGCGCCCGGCGCGGTGCTCGACGGCCGGAAGACCAACCAGTACGCGTTCGGCGGCACCGCCCGCGACGTCACCATCGGCTATCTGACCGTGCAGGGTTTCGTCGCGCCCCAGGACGAGGGCGTGGTCAACCACGACTCGGCCGACGGGTGGGTCATCGAGCACTCGACCATCCAGCACAACTCCGGCGCCGGGCTGATGGCCGGTTCCCGTCAGCAGGTCCGCGCCAACTGCCTGCGCGCCAACGGCCAGTACGGCATGAACGCGTACAAGGGCAACGGCCCTATCAGCAACCTGGTGGTCGAGGGCAACGAGATCGTGGGCAACAACACCGACGACTGGGAGCGGCGGCAGCCCGGCTGCGGCTGCACCGGAGGCATCAAGTTCTGGGCCGTCAACCGCGCCGACGTGCGCGGCAACTGGGTGCACGACAACCGCGGAGCCGGGTTGTGGGCGGACACCGACAACAACGACTTCCGCATCGAGGACAACGTGCTCGAAGCCAACGACGGTGCCGCGCTGATCTACGAGACCAGCTACAACGCGGTCATCCGGAACAACACGATCCGGCGGAACAACTGGGTCGATGGCCGCAAGGCGGCCGACCGCGGCGACGACTTCCCGTACGGGACCATCTACCTGTCGGAGTCCGGCGGCGAACCACGGGTCCGAGCCCGCACGGACAAGATCGACATCTACGGCAACGTGCTGGAGGACAACTGGTCGGGGATCACCCTGTGGGAGAACGCCGACCGGTTCTGCAACAGCCCGGCCAACACCTCTTCCGGTGACTGCACGTTGCTGGTGAACAAGCCCAGCCGCTGCGCGAAGTCGTCGATCGCCGAGGCACCGCTCTACGCCGACTGCCGGTGGAAGACCCAACGGGTGGACATCCACGGCAACCGCTTCGTGCTCGACAAGTCCGTCGTCGAGTGCGCGACGAGGTGCGACCGCATGGCGGTGCTCTCCAACTACGGCACCTATCCCGACTGGTCGCCGTACAAGGGCGACAAGGTGGCCGAGGCGATCACCCTCAAGCAGCACAACCGCTGGCACGACAACGTCTACGTCGGTCCGTGGGCCTTCGTCGTCCACGACCCGAGCAAGGTGCTCGACTTCCAGGACTGGCAGGACGCGCCGTACCGGCAGGACGCGCACAGCACCTACCGCGCACAGGCGGGTGGTTGAGATGAGCACGCGAACCGTCGTCGCACCGCGCCCCGCCGGCACACCGAGGATCGTCGGGATCGTGTGGGGGCTGCTGGTCCTCAACACGCTCGGCTCCGCGGGGGCGAAGACCATCGTCCCGCTGCCCCGCTCCCTCATCCAGATGGTCACCATGGGCGCCCTGGTCGCCGCGTTCGGCCTGGCGCTCGCGGTCAACATCCGGCTGCGCATCCGGCCGAGCGCGTACGTGCTCCTGCTCACCCTGCTGCTGGTGGTGAGCGTGATCTCCAGTGCGCACCTGGAGTCCGGCTACGGCGCGCTGTTCCGCTGCGCCCGGCTGGCCGTCTTCGTCGGCACGCTGTGGCTGCTCAGCCGCTGGTGGGACGGCGGTATGACGTTCGTCCGGCACCACATCCGGGCGTACTTCGCGGTGCTCGGGTCGGTGGCCGCCGGCCTGGTCGCCTCACCGGGTGCGGCCCTGCCCGACCTCTACGGCGGACGCCTGGTCGGCGCGTTGTGGCCGCTCACCCCGCCGCAGATCGGGCAGTACGCGGCGGTGATCATCGGGCTCACCGTGCTGCTCGTCCTGGGCCGCCGAACCGACCGGGTCGGCGCGGCGGTGGTCATCGTGCCCTCCCTCGTCCTGCTGGTGCTGACCCACACCCGGACGGCCACGCTCGGCCTGCTCGTCGGGCTGGCGCTGGCGATCGGCTCGCTCCTGCTGACCAGCGCCGCGGCCCGCCGGTTCTTCACCTGGACGGTGCTGTGCGCCGCGGTGGCCGCGGCGGGGTTCGCCTCCGCGCTGCAGGCGTGGTTCCTGCGCGGGCAGGACCAGGAGAACTTCTCCAGCCTCACCGGTCGGGCCAAGGTCTGGGACGCCCTGCTGACCGCGCCCCGGTCGACCTCGGAGCAGCTGTTCGGCGTGGGCCTGGGCGACAAGTCGTTCGGCGGGCTGCCGATCGACAACAGCTGGCTGGCCGTCTACAACGAGCAGGGCCTGATCGGCGTCGCCCTCGTCGCGGTGATCATCGTGGTGCTCGGCGGTGTCGCGTTGCTGCGGCCGCCGTCGCTGTCCAGGGCCTGCGCGATCTTCCTGATCAGCTACTGCGCGATCGCCTCCTACACCGAGGCCGGTCTCGGCGACGCCTCGCCGTATCTGCTGCACCTGGCCCTGGCCGCCTCGCTGCTGGCGACACCTGCCGCCGCGAGTCCCCTCCCGGCGCCCGAGGCCCCTCGGCCCTCGGCGCGCGAAGCCCCTCGGCAACGCGTCCCGCGCTGGGCCCGCGGATCGGAGGTGACCTGAGCATGCACGTCCTCGTGGTGCACAACCGCTACGCCTCGGCGCAGCCGAGCGGGGAGAACAAGGTCGTCGACCAGGAGGTGGAACTGCTGCGCTCGGGCGGCCACCGGGTCGAGGTGTTCGAGCGGCGCAGCGACGACATCGCCGGCCGGTCCCTCCTCGCCAAGGCCGCCGTGCCGCTCCTCGTGCCGTGGAACCCGGCGGTCCGCACGGAACTCGCCGCCCGGCTGCGGGCCGAGCGGCCCGACATCGTCCACGTCCACAACGTCTTCCCGCTTCTTTCGCCGGCGGTCCTCGCCGCCTGCGCCGACGCCGGCGTGCCCGCCGTCGCCACGCTGCACAACTACACCCAGGTCTGCCCGCCCGGCACGCTGCAGCGGGACGGCCGGCCGTGCGCCGAGTGCGTCGGATCGTCGCCGCTGCCCGCCGTCCGGCACGGCTGCTACCGCAACTCCCGCCTCGCCACGGTGCCGCTCGCGGTCAGCCTGTCGGTCAACCGGCGGCGGTGGTGGTCCGGCGTGGAGCGGTTCCTCTGCATCTCCGCGGCGCAGCGTGAGGTGCTGGTGCGGTCGGGCATGCCGGCCGAGCGGCTGGCGGTGAAGCACAACTTCGTGCCCGACCCGGGCAGGTGCCGAGACGGGGCCGGCGAGCACCTGCTCTATCTCGGCCGGCTCGCCGAGGCCAAGGGCGTGCGGCTGCTCATGGCCGCGTGGGACGAGATCGCCGCGGACGGCGGCGTGGGCGTGCCGCTGGTCATCGCCGGCACGGGACCACTGGAACAGGAGGTGACCGCCTGGGCGGCGGGCCGAAAGGACGTGCGCTACGTCGGCCTGTACGACACGGATCAGTGCCGGCAGGCCATCGCGCGGTCGGTCGCCGTGGTGGCGCCGTCGACGTGGCTGGAGGCGTTCGGCCTGGTGGTCGTGGAGGCGATGGCGGCGGGGGTCCCCGTCGTCGCCGCCGGCCACGGCGCTTTCACCGAGCTCGTCGAGGACGGCGTGACCGGGCTGCTGCACCAGCCGGGCGAGCCCGCCTCGCTCGCGTCCCGGATACGCCGGATCGCGGCCGAGCCGGCCCGCAACCAGGAGATGGGCCAGGCGGCCCGGCGCCGGTACGAGCAGGGATTCAGCCCGGCCGTCGGCCTGGAGCGCCTGGTGGAAGAGTACCGCACCGCGATCGCGGGGCGGTCGGCACTGGCTCGCGGCGGTCGGACCCGCGCGAGCAGGGGGGATGGGGGAAGCAGATGACACGATGCCGACTGTGCGGCTCGGAAGCGATGGCGAGCGTCGTCGACCTGGGGGCGACACCGCCGTGCGAGAGCTTTCTCGCCGCGGACCAACTGGACCGGCCGGAGCCGGCGTACCCGCTGCACCTGCGGGTCTGCACCGACTGCTGGCTCGCGCAGCTCCCGCCGCTGATCACGCCGGAGGAGACGTTCCAGGAGTACGCGTACTTCTCCTCGTACTCGACCTCCTGGGTGGAGCACGCGCGCACGTTCGTCGCGGGCGCCGTGCAGCGCCTCGGGCTCGGCGCCGACGCCTTCGTCGTCGAGGTCGCGAGCAACGACGGGTACCTGCTCAGGCACGTGGTGGACCGCGGGATCCGCTGCCTCGGCATCGAGCCGTCGGTGAACGTCGGCGCCGCGGCGCGGGACGCGGGCGTGCCCACGCTCACGGAGTTCCTGACCCCGGACACCGCCGCGGCCGTGCGCGCCGAGCACGGCCCGGCGGATTTGGTCGTGGCCAACAACGTGTACGCGCACATCCCCGACGTCGTCGGCTTCACCCGGGGGCTGCGCGCCCTGGTCGCCGACGACGGCTGGGTCTCCATCGAGGTGCAGCACCTGCTGACCCTGATCGAGGAGAACCAGTACGACACGATCTACCACGAGCACTTCCAGTACTACACGGTCGCCTCCGCGATCCGGGCCCTCGCCGCCGGCGGACTCGCGCTGGTGGACGTCGAGTTGCTGCCCACGCACGGCGGCTCCATCCGGCTGTGGGCCCGGCCCGCCGAGGTGGCGGGCGAGCCGGCGCAGCGGGTCGCCGACGTGCTGGCCCGGGAGAAGGCCGCCGGGCTGCAGGAGCTGTCCGGGTACACCGAGTTCTCGGCGCGGGTGGCCAAGGTGCGCCGGGACCTGCTCAAGTTCCTCATCGAGGCGGCCGAGCGCGGCGAGACGGTCGTCGGCTACGGCGCCCCGGGCAAGGGCAACACCCTGCTCAACCACTGCGGCATCCGGCCCGACCTGCTCCCGTACACGGTGGACCGCAACCCCTACAAGCACGGCAGGTTCACCCCGGGCACCCGCATCCCGATCCTGCCGCCCGAGCAGATAGCCGCGGACAGACCGGACTACGTCCTCGTCCTCCCCTGGAACCTGCGCGCCGAGCTGGTCGAGCAGCTGTCCTTCGTGCACGACTGGGGCGGACGGCTGGTCTTTCCCATCCCGGAACTGAGCATTGTCGAGGTCGCGTCCGGAAAGGGCACAGCATGAAGGTCGTACTGTTCTGCGGCGGTTACGGGATGCGGATGCGCAACGGCCTCGCCGACGACGTGCCCAAGCCGATGGCGATGGTCGGGCCGCGGCCGCTGATCTGGCACGTCATGCGCTACTACGCGCACTTCGGGCACAAGGAGTTCATCCTGTGCCTCGGCTACGGTGCCCACCACATCAAGGACTTCTTTCTCAACTACGAGGAGACGACGTCCAACGACTTCGTGCTGCGCAAGGGGCACACCGAGCTGCTGTCCACCGACATCGCGGACTGGACGATCACCTTCGCGCAGACCGGCATCGAGTCGCCGATCGGGGAGCGGCTGCGCCGGGTGCGCCACCACCTGGACGGCGACGAGATGTTCCTCGCCAACTACGCCGACGTGCTCACCGACGCCCCGCTGCCGGAGATGATCGAGAACTTCGCCCGGCGCGACGCCGGCGCGTCGATGATGGTGGTGCCGCCGCAGTCCTCGTTCCACTGCGTGGAACTGGGCGAGGACGGCCTGGTGGGCGGCATCACCGCGGTGAGCGAACTGCCGCTGTGGGAGAACGGCGGGTACTTCGTGCTCCGTCAGGAGATCTTCGACCACATCCCGGAGAACGGGGACCTGGTCGCCGACGGATGCGCCCAACTGGCCAAGCGCGGACGGCTGGTGGCGCACCAGCACCGCGGCTTCTGGAAGCCGACCGACACCGTGAAGGAACGGGCCGCGCTCGACGAGGCGTACGCCCGCGGCGACCGCCCGTGGGCCGTGTGGGAACGGGACGGCGCGGGGGTGAGCGCATGATCGGGCTCGGGGCCGGGCGCCTGGAGCGGATCGTCGCGGTGGGCGCGCACTGCGACGACATCGCCATCGGCGCCGGCGGCACGCTGCTGACCCTGTGTCACGCGCGGCCGGGTGTCCGCGTCGACGCGCTGGTGCTCTCCGGCGGCGGCAGCGAGCGCGAGCAGGAGGAGCAGGCCGCGCTCGCCGCCTTCTGCCCGGGCGCCGACCTGCGGCTGACCGTGCACAAGCTGCCCGACGGCCGGCTGCCCGCGCACTGGGAGGAGGCCAAGGCCGCGGTCGAGGAGCTGCGCCTGCGGACCGACCCCGATCTGATCCTGGCGCCGCGTACCGAGGACGCGCACCAGGACCACCGCGGCCTGGCGCAGCTGATCCCCACCGCGTTCCGCGACCACCTGGTACTCGGCTACGAGATCGTCAAGTGGGACGGCGACCTCGGCCGTCCGTCGGCGTACCAGCCGCTGTCGCCGGACACCGCCGAACAGAAGGTGCGGCTGCTGCAGGAGCACTACCCCTCGCAGCGGCACCGGCCCTGGTACGACCGCGAGGCCTTCCTCGGCCTCGCCCGGATCCGCGGCATCGAATGCCAGGCGCGCTACGCCGAGGCGTTCACCGTCACCAAACTCACGCTCAACCTGGGGGGTTGAACCTTGCGCGTACTGCTGACCGGACACCAGGGCTATCTGGGCACCGTGATGGCCCCGGTCCTCACGGCCGCCGGGCACGAGGTCGTCGGCCTCGACGCCGGCCTGTTCGCCGACTGCGTGCTGGGCCCGGCGCCCGCGGACCCGCCCGGGCACCGGGTGGACCTGCGCGACGTCACCGCCGAACACGTGGCCGGGGTCGACGCCGTGATCCACCTGGCCGCCCTGTCCAACGACCCGCTGGGCTCACTGGCGCCGGAGCTCACCTACGACATCAACCACCACGCCTCCGTACGGCTCGCCCGGCTGGCCCGCGACGCCGGCGTGCGACGCTTCCTGTACGCGTCGACGTGCTCGGTCTACGGCGCCGCCGGCGGCGACGAGCTGGTGACCGAGGACGCCCCGCTGCGGCCGGTGACGCCGTACGCGGAGTCCAAGGTGCGGGTGGAGGACGACCTCCACGCCCTGGCCGATGGGGACTTCACCCCGGTGTTCATGCGCAACGCCACCGCCTTCGGCCATTCGCCCCGGCTGCGCGCCGACATCGTGCTGAACAACCTGGTGGGCCACGCCCTCCTGTCCGGCGAGGTGCTGGTGCTCTCCGACGGCACGCCCTGGCGCCCGCTGGTGCACGCCGCCGACATCGCACGGGCCTTCGCGGCCGCCCTCGTCGCGCCGCGGGAGGCGGTGCACGACCGGGCGTTCAACATCGGCAGCGAGATCAACAACGTCACGGTCGCCGAGATCGCCGAGCAGGTCGCCGAGAGCGTGCCCGGGGCGAAGGTGGTGATCACGGGGGAGACCGGGGCCGATCCGCGCTCCTACCGGGTGGACTTCTCCCGGTTCCGGGCCGCGATCCCCGGCTTCGACTGCGAGTGGACGGTGAAGCAGGGCGCCCTCGAACTCGCCGACGCCTACCGCAGACACGGGCTGACCCGCGAGGACTTCGACCGGCGCTTCACCCGCCTCGCCGTGCTGCGCGCGGCGTCCGACGCGGGCACCGTCGACGTCACCCTGCGGCGGCGCGGATGACGGCGGCCGGTGAACGGCCGGTGACCTCGGCCGGCGGCGCGATGTACGCGCTGGTGGAGCGGCTGTACCCGCTGTGCCGGAGCATCACCGGAGACGGGGTGCGCGCCACCCTGGACATCGTCGGCGAGTACATCCCGCTGCAGGTGCACGAGGTGCCGACCGGGACCCAGGTGCTCGACTGGACGGTGCCGCAGGAGTGGAACATCCGGGACGCGTACATCGCGGACGCCGACGGCAACCGGGTCGTCGACTTCGCCGCGTCGAATCTGCACGTGCTCGGCTACAGCGTGCCCGTGTCGGCGACCATGCCGCTGGCGGAACTGCGCGGACACCTCCACACCCTGCCGGAGCACCCGGCCTGGGTGCCGTACCGCACCAGCTACTACAAGCCGGAGTGGGGGTTCTGCCTGGCCCAGCAGACCCTGGACGCGCTGCCGGACGGCGAGTACGAGGTGCGCATCGACTCCACGCTCGCCGACGGGCACCTCACCTACGCCGAGCACGTGGTCCCCGGGCAGGTCGCCGACGAGGTGATCGTCTCCTGCCACGTCTGCCACCCGTCGCTGGCCAACGACAACCTCGCCGGCATCGCGGTGGCGACGTTCCTGGCGCGGGCGCTGGCGGAGGAAACCCCGTACCACACCTACCGGTTCCTGTTCGCGCCCGGCACCATCGGGGCGATCACCTGGCTGGCCCGCAACGCGGAGCGGGTGGACCGGGTCAAGCACGGCCTCGTGCTGGCCTGCGCCGGGGACCCGGGCCAACTGACGTACAAACAGAGCAGGGACGGGGACGCGGAGATCGACCGGGTGATGCGGTACGTGCTGGCCGCCTCCGAACGCCCGCACCGCGTCAGCGAGTTCACCCCCTACGGCTACGACGAGCGGCAGTTCTGCTCACCCGGGTTCAACCTGGGCGTGGGCTCACTCACCCGGACCCCGTACGCGGGCTATCCCGAGTACCACACCTCGGCGGACAACCTGGACCTCGTCTCCCCGGAGGCGATGGCGGACACGCTCGCCGTCTGCCGCGAGGCGTTCTCCGTGCTCGACCGCAACCGGCGGTATCTGAACCTCAGCCCTTACGGCGAACCGCAGTTGGGCCGACGCGGGTTGTACGACGCCCTCGGTGGCCGCAGCGACACCAAGCAGGCCCAGATGGCCATGCTCTGGGTGCTCAACCTCTCCGACGGAGAGCACAGCCTGCTGGACGTCGCGGAGCGCTCCGGGCTGCCCTTCGACACCGTCGCCGCCGCGGCCGGTGCCCTCCACGGCGCCGGACTGGTCAAGGGATGACGCCGATGACCACCGAGGGGGCGAAGACGAGGACGACGGCACCGGCCGGATCCGCCAAGCGGGCCCTGGTCGGCCGGTTGTCCTGGGGCCTGGCCGACCAGGCGGCCTCCAGCATCTCCAACTTCGCGGTGGGCATGTACGTGGCCCGCACACTGGGGGTGACCGCGTTCGGCGTGTTCAGCCTGGCCTGGGTGACCTACGGCGTGGTGCTCAACGTCTCCCGGGGCCTTGCCACCGACCCGCTCGTGGTGCGCTTCAGCGGCGTGCCGGTGGCGTCCTGGCGCGCGGCCGTGGCCCGGTCGTCGGGCACCGCGCTCGGTCTCGGTGCCCTTCTCGGCTCGGCGTGTCTGGTGGCCGGCCTCGCTCTCGGCGGCCGCGTGGGGCCCGCGTTCGCCTGCCTCGGCGTCGTGCTGCCGGGGCTGCTGCTGCAGGACGCCTGGCGGTTCGCGTTCTTCGCCGCCGGCACGGGGCGCAAGGCGTTCGTCAACGACCTCGTGTGGGGCATCGCGCTCGGCCCGGCCATGGTGGTGGCCGCCCACGTGGACACCGTGAGCGCGTTCGTCCTCGCCTGGGGCGCGTCCGCCGCGGTGGCCGGCGCGTACGGCTGCCTGCAGTCCGGCATTCGGCCCCGGATGACCGGGGCGCGCGGGTGGCTTCGCGAGCAGCGCGACCTCGGCTACCGCTACCTGGTCGAGAACGTCGCCCTCAGCGGCGGGAGCCAGCTGCGGGCGTACGGGCTCGGTGCGATCGTCGGGGTCGGCGCGGTGGGCGCGGTGCGGGGCGCCGAGCTCCTGATGGGCCCGTTCCTGGCCGTGCTGATGGGCCTGTCGCTGGTCACCGTCCCGGAGGCGGCACGGGTGCTGCGGCAGGCCCCGCACCGCCTCGGCGCGTTCTGCTTCGTGCTGGGCGGCGGTCAGGCCGCCGCCGCGGTGCTGTGGGGCGGGGCACTGCTGCTGATGCCGGACCGGCTCGGCGAGCTCGTGCTCGGCAGCGTGTGGAACGACTCCTCGCTGCTCATCGTGCCGATCACCCTCAGCGTCGCGGGCGCGGGCCTCGGCACCGGCGCGGCGGCCGGGCTGCGCGCGCTCGCCGCGGCCCGGCGCAGTCTGCGCTGCCAGCTGTTCGCCTCCGCCTGTTACGTCGGCGGCGGGCTCGGCGGGGCGGCCGTCGCCGGCACGGTCGGCTCGGCCTGGGGCGTCGCCGCCGCGACCGTCAGCGGCTCCGCCGTGTGGTGGCTGCAACTGCGCTCCGCCCTGCGCGAGCGCCACCGGAACCACATTCCCGAAGTGAGGACCTCATGACCGCCCAACCCAGGCTGAGCATCGGCCTGCCCGTGTACAACGGCGAGGAGTACCTGGCCGAGTCGCTCGACGCGCTGCTCGGCCAGACCTACGAGGACTTCGAACTGGTCATCTCCGACAACGCCTCGACCGACGCGACCCAGGACATCTGCCTCAAGTACGCCGCGCAGGACTCGCGCATCCGCTACCTCCGGCTGCCCCGGAACATCGGCGCGACGCCGAACCACAACCGCGTGTTCGCCGAATGCCGCGGCGAGCTGTTCAAGTGGGCCTCGCACGACGACCTGTACGGCCGGGACCTGCTGCGGCGCTGTGTGGAGGCGCTGGACGAGCGGCCCGACGTGATCCTCGCGCACGTCGACCAGGCGGTCATCGACGGCACCGGCCAGGTCACGGTCCCCTACGAGTACACGCTCAGGACCGACTCGCCGCACGCGCCGGAGCGCTTCCGCAGTCTGCTGTTCGAGCCCGGGGGCGACGACTTCTACGGGGTGATGCGGGCCGACGTGCTGCGCCGGGTGAAGCCGTTGGACAGCTACCACCACGCGGACCGCACATTCGTCGCCGAGATCACCCTGCACGGGCGCTTCCACCAGGTGCCGGAGGTGCTGTACTTCCGCCGGGACCACCCCACCCGCGCCGAGCGGGCCAACCCTTCCAAGCGCGCCCGGTGCGTCAACCTGGATCCGCGCCGGGCCGGCCCGCTGCACCCGACGCCCCGGCTGCTCGCCGAGTACGTCTGGGGCTTCGCCTCGGCGATCCGCCGGGCTCCGCTGTCCGCGGCCGACCGGCGCGCGTGCTACCGGCACCTCGCCGCCTGGATGACCAGCCGGGTCCGGCCGGGCGCCGGGGAACGGGTCGAGGACCGCGACCCGGTCGACCCGGCCCTGCTCACCGTCTCCGTCGACGCCCTCGTCGCCGGCCGCGGGGGGAGGCAGGCTTGACGACCGCGGACCATGCCCCGGTGCGCGTCGGGGTGTTCGGCCTGCTCGGCTCCGGCAACCTCGGCAACGACGGCTCGCTCGAGGCCGTACTCGGGTACCTGCGTGCCGAGCACCCGGAGGCGGTCGTGGACGCGCTGTGCGGGGGACCCGAGGCCGTCGCGACCCGGTTCGGAATCCCCGCCACGCGGCTGCACTGGAACCGCGCGGAGTACCGGACCGCCTCACGCGCGGGCGCGATCGCGGCGAAGGCCCTGGGCAAACTCGTCGACGCCTTCCGCACCGCCGCCTGGGTACGCCGGCACGACGTCGTGATCGTGCCCGGCATGGGCGTCCTGGAGGCCACACTGCCGCTGCGGCCGTGGGGATTTCCGTACTCCCTCTTCCTGCTCTGTGCGAGCGGCCGGCTGTTCGGCACCCGGGTCGCACTGGTCAGCGTCGGCGCCGCGACGATCGGCGACCGGCCGACCCGGGCCCTGGTGCGCTGGTCGGCGCGGCTGGCCGCGTACCGGTCGTACCGGGACGCCCAGTCCCGGGAGGCCATGCGCGCGATGGGCGTGGACACCGCACGCGACGAGGTCTACCCGGACCTCGCGTTCGCCCTGCCGGCGCCGCCGGCGGGCGCGCCGGCGGGCGCGCCCGGTCCGGTCTGCGTCGGTGTCATGGACTTCCACGGCGGCAACGGCGACCGCGCCCGGGCCGAGGAGATATACCGGCGCTACCTCGACGGGACCATCCGGTTCGTCCGCGCGCTGGTCGAGGAGGGCAGGCCGGTCCGGCTGCTCACCGGCGACGAGTGCGATGCGCCGGTGGTCGCCGCGATCCTCGACGCGGCGGACTCGCTGCTGGTCACCGCCGCCGAGCCGGCCTCACTGGCCGACCTGATGAAGGAGATGGCGGCTGCCGACTCGGTGGTGGCGATCCGCTACCACAACCTGATCTGCGCCCTGAAGACGGGCACACCGGTGCTCGCACTCAGCTATGCGGCCAAGAGCGACGCGCTCATGGACGCGATGGGCCTCGGCGCCTACTGCCACCCGGCGCGTGAGGTCGACGCCGACCGTCTGCTCGAGCAGTTCCGTGAGCTGGAGAGGCGATCGGCCGAGCTGCGGCAGACCCTCGCCGAGCGCAACCTGGCCGCCGCCCGGCAACTCGAGCGCCAGTTCGCCGCCTTGACCGCGACCCTGTTCCCTGGCTCCGCCCACGCCCTGCGGGAGACTCCATGAAGGCGACCGAAGTACCGCAGAT
This sequence comes from Streptomyces sp. AF1A, assembly GCF_047340315.1. Taxonomy (NCBI): domain Bacteria; kingdom Bacillati; phylum Actinomycetota; class Actinomycetes; order Kitasatosporales; family Streptomycetaceae; genus Streptomyces; species Streptomyces sp. AF1A. The sequence continues at coordinate 111,726 of NZ_JBLEBI010000002.1, read as the reverse complement.
CGCCGGCGCGTACCTGTTCGAGCCGACGCCGCACACCGACGAACGCGGCTTCTTCTGCCGCACCTTCGACGCCGGCGTGGTCCGCTCCGTGGGCCTCGACCCCGGCGCCTTCGTCCAGGACAGCGTGTCCCGTTCGGCCCGGGGCGTGCTGCGCGGCCTGCACCTGCGCTCCGGCGCCGGCGAGGCCAAGCTGGTCCGGTGCTCGTACGGAAGGATCTTCGACGTCGTCGTGGACCTGCGGAAGGACTCGCCGACCTACCTGGGCCGCGCCTTCTTCGAACTGTCCGACGAGACGCAGACGACCCTGTACATCCCGGCGGGGTGTGCGCACGGCTTCCAGGCGCTCACCGAAACCGCGGACACCTCGTACCGGATCGACCGGCCGCACGACCCGGCCGAGGACGTGACGATCGCCTTCGACGACCCGGAGCTCGCCATTCCCTGGCCGCTGCCGGTCGCATCGATGTCAAAGCGGGACCGCGAGGCGCCGAGCCTCGCCGAGGCCCTGCAGCTGAAGGTGAGTTGAACCGGCGTGCCCATCGAAGACACAGCAGACACCGCGGGGTTCCGGCTGCCTCGGTCGCGGGCGGCGAACGAGCGGCTGCACGCCATGATCCCCGGGGGCGCGCACACCTACGCCAAGGGCGACGACCAGTATCCCGAGGACCTGGCCCCGGTCATCAGCCACGGCCGCGGCGCGCACGTGTGGGACATCGACGGCAACCGCTACGTCGAGTACGGCTCGGGCCTGCGGTCGGTCAGCCTCGGCCACGCACACCCGCGCGTGATCGAGGCGGTGCGGCGGGAACTCGACCGCGGCAGCAACTTCGTCCGGCCGTCCATCGTGGAGGTCCAGGCCGCGGAACGCTTCCTGGCCACGGTGCCGACCGCGGACATGGTCAAGTTCGCGAAGAACGGCTCCGACGTCACCACCGCCGCGGTGCGCCTCGCCCGTGCCGTCACCGGGCGCCCGCGGGTGGCCATCTGCGCCGACCACGCCTTCTTCTCCGTCGACGACTGGTTCATCGGCACCACACCGATGTCCGCCGGCATTCCCGCGGCGACCACCGAGCTCACCGTGTCCTTCCCGTACGGGGACCTGGCCGCCACGGAGGAGTTGCTCATCCGGCACCAGGACGACATCGCCTGCCTCATCCTCGAACCCGCCACCCAGACCGAGCCGCCGCCCGGGTACCTCGCCGGCCTGCGCGAGCTTGCCGACCGGCACGGCTGCCTGCTGATCTTCGATGAGATGATCACCGGCTTCCGCTGGTCCGAGGCGGGCGCCCAGGGCCTGTACGGCGTCGTCCCCGACCTCTCCACGTTCGGCAAGGCGCTGGGCAACGGGTTCGCCGTCTCCGCGCTGGCCGGGCGCCGCGAGCTGATGGAGTGGGGCGGGCTGCGCCACTCCGGCGACCGGGTGTTCCTGCTGTCCACCACGCACGGCGCGGAAACGCACTCCCTGGCAGCCGCGATGGCCGTGCAGACCACGTACGTCGAGGAGGGCGTCACCGCGCGGCTGCACGCCCTCGGTGAGAGGCTGGCCGCCGGCGTCCGCGACGCCGCGAGGAGCATGGACGTCGGCGAGCACGTCGTCCTCCGGGGCCGGGCCAGCAACCTGGTCTTCGCCACCCTCGACGAGAAGGGCCGGCCGTCGCAGCAGTACCGCACCCTGTTCCTGCGCCGGCTCCTCGCGGGTGGGGTGCTGGCCCCGTCGTTCGTGGTGAGCAGCGCGCTGAGCGACGAGGACATCGACCACACCGTCGACGTGGTGGCCCAGGCGTGTGCGGTGTACCGGAAGGCGCTGGACGCCGGCGACCCCACCCCCTGGCTGGCCGGACGACCGGTGAAGCCGGTGTTCCGGCGCCTGGTGTGACGTGACGTCAGCGAGGCCCGCGCCGACCGGCGCCGGCCGTCCGGGCGGCCGGCCGGTCGGCGATCCGGTCGACCAGCCACGCGGTCACCGGAACCACCGCCAGCGCGGTGCACCAGCCGCCGAGGGCGTCGGTCGGATAGTGCGCGCCCAGGCCGACCTCCGCCCAGCCCATGACGGCACCGGCCACCAGTGCCGCGGCGAACACGAGGGATGTGCCGGCCGTCCCGCTCAGGCCGAGCCGGCCGGTGGCGAGGAGCGCCGCGATGAAGCCGAGGGCGGTGAGGAAAGCGGTGTGCCCGCTCGGATAGGACAGGTTGCCCCCGCCGTGGATGGTGCGTCCCACCAGGTGCTTGAGCAGCGTCGCCGTTGCCACGGTCATGCCGACGCCGGCGACGACGAGCGCCGCCGCGCGAGGACGCCGTAGCAGCAGGCAGCCTGCCACGACGGCCGTGATCAACACGGTCGATCCGGCCGGCTCCCCCAAGAAGTCCAGGGCATCGGCGACGTGCCGCCAGGGCGGCCGCACGCTGTCCGCCGTCGGCGGGACGAGCCACCGGTCCACCCTGCCGGGCTCGCCGTGGCCGGCGTACCGGACCCCGAGCACGACGACCACCAGGGCGGCGAACGCCGCGATCAGCCCGAGCCCCGCGCGCAGCGACTCGGGCAGCACCGCGCGCACCGGCCGGCCGGTCACCCGCCCACCACGTGCGGTGCACCCGCGGCTGCCTCCACGGCGCCGACGGCACGTACGGGCGGCAGGACGAGAAACCCGTCACGCAGACACCGGGCCGGGCCGGCCTCCAGGTCCGCTTCCGCCAGGCGATCCAACGCCAGCCCCCCCGTCCTGTCCGACCCCCCTCTGGCCAAGGACATCGGGATCAGTCTCCGCGTGCCACCCTAGCCAACATTCCGCGCAGACATCCGGGCGTCGCCGGAACAACTCCGGCCGCGGCGATGCGAGGGGGAGGACGCGGACCGCTGACGGGGCGGGCCGACACGGTCGGTGTCCAGGTGCGCGCGGAGCGGGAGCGGGCGGCGGCGGGATCCGGTGTGCATGCGACGACCTCGTGCCCGGCCGCCTCCGTAGGCTTGAATCGGTACGTATCGGTGCATACGAGCCTTTACAAGGTATTTGCCGAATGTAGTGGCGGATGATGGCCTGCCCGACATCCGGGGTAGGCGCCCGGCGAGGGGAGCCACGCGATGGCTGAGCGAGAACGACGATCGACGGGCGAGGGCCGCGGGTGCCAGGAGGTGCGCGGCATGGACGACCTGTCGCTGCTCTTCGGCACGTCGACCGCGCTGTTCGCGTCCCTGTACGGACCCACGCACGTGCTCGAGGCGGCGAACCCGGCCTTTTTCGCGAACCTCGGTGCCGGGCGGCCGGAACGGACCGGTGTGCCGCTGGTCGAGGTCATGCCCGAGCTGACCGACCAGGGATACATCGAGCTCCTCGACAGGGTGTACCGGACGGGGGAGCGGCAGGTCGGCCGTGACGCCCTGGTCGTCATCGGCACCGGTGAGGACGCCCGCGAGGCGTACTTCGACTTCACCTACGATGCCCGCCGCGACGACGAGGGCACCATCGTCGGCGTACGGCTGCTCGGCGTGGAGACCACCCAGGCCAAGCAGGCCCGGCGGCTCATCGCCGAGCAGCGCGCGCTGCTGGAGCAGATCGCCCGCCAGGCGCCGCTGCCGGACGTGCTGGACGGCATGTGCAGAACGATCGAGGAACTGTCCCCCGAGGTGATCGTCTCGGTCCTGCTGGCCGACGAGGACGGCCGTCATCTGCGCCACGGCGCGGCCCCCAGCCTCCCCGACTTCTACAACCGCGCCATTGACGGCGTCGCCACCGGTGACGGCGTGGGCTCGTGCGGCACCGCCGCCCACGGGCGCCGCGACGTGATCGTCAGCGACATCGCCACCGACCCCCTGTGGCGGGACTTCCGCCACCTCGCGGACAAGGCGGGACTCGCCGCCTGCTGGTCGACGCCGATCCTCGCCCGCGACGGCCGGCTCCTGGGCACGTTCGCGATGTACCACCGCACCCGCCGAGCCCCGCAGGACACCGACCTCGCGGTGGCCCGCGTCTTCACCGACATCGCCGCCCTCGCCATCGAGTGCCACCGCGCCGAACAGGCCCGGCGGGCGGCGGACGCGCGGGAGAAGGCGGCCCGGGACGACGTGTCCTTCCTGCTGACCGCCAGCACCGCCCTGGCCGGCCGACTGAGCGAGAAGGAGACGCTGCTGCGCCTCGCGGACCTGGCCAGCCCGGCCCTGGCCCCGCTGGCCACGGTCGACGTCGTGGAGGCAGGAGGCGTGCGCCGGGTGGCGAGCGTCGGTCCGAGCGAGGAGGCCCGCGGCCTGCTCGCCTCCCACGCGCCCGGACGCGGCGCGGAGGACGACGCCGTCGCCCGCGTCCTGGCCTCCGGCCTGACGGAGGAGGCCCGCCGCACCCCGAACGGGCCCGGCCCCTGGCGCGAACTGGGCGTCACCGGCTACGTCTGCGTCCCCCTGGTGGACCGCGGCCGGCGGCCCTTCGGCGCACTGACCCTGCTGTACACCGACGGACACTTCTTCGACGGTCACCGGGTCGCCCTGGCGGAGGAACTCGCGCGCCGCGCCGCCTCGGCCGCGCACAGCGCACGTCAGTACGCGCGTCGGGCCGCCCTCGCCCGTGACCTGCAGACCGGCCTGCTGCTGCCCGACCTGCCCGACATTCCCGGCGCCCAGCTCGCGGCCTTCTACCACCCGGCCGGCGAGGGGCTGGAGATAGGAGGGGACTTCTACGACGTCTTCGCCCGGGGCGACGGCAGCTGGGCCTTCATCCTCGGCGACGTCTGCGGTCGCGGCCCCATGGCCGCCACCACGACCGCCCTGGTCCGGCACACCGCCCGCGCCGTCGCACCGCTGTTCGACGACCCCGTCCACGTCGTCGAGGCCGTCGACAAGGCCCTGAACGACCGCAACGCACTCCAGGACAACGGCTTCGTGACCCTGGTCTACGGCCATCTCGCACCGGCCGCCGACGGACTCACCGTCCACCTCGTCCGGGCCGGTCACACGCTGCCCCTGCTGCTGGACACCGGCCACGTGGCCCACGCGGTCGAGGCGTCCGGCGCGCTGCTCGGCATCGGAGACCCACCCGGACTCACCGCCCGCCACCTCACCCTCCGCCCCACCGAGAGCCTGCTGCTGTACACCGACGGCATCACCGAGTGCCGGAGCGCCGCCGGCGAGCAGTACGGCGACATGCGACTGGCCAAGGCCCTGGCCTGCGCCCCGTGCCGGCCGGCCGCGGCCGACATCGTCCGCACCCTGGCCGAAGACGTCCGGGTCTTCATGGACGGCCGGGAGGTGGAGGACGACCAGGCCGCTCTGGTCGTCACCGCCGGCGAGCCGGCGCCGCAGGGCTGATCCGCGCACCTGACGGCGCAGCACAGCGAGGCAATGAATTGGCCAAGATTTCCGGAACCAACCCTCCTGGGATTGTTAGGTAAGGCTTACCTGGCTTACCTTCTGGGGGCTTCTTTGCGCACGTCAGACCGGAGAGTCCCCATGTCCAGCGCCAACATCACCCTGCTCGGCGCCATCGCAGGCTTCACCATCTACCTCGGCCTCCCGCTCGGCCGCCTCCGCACGCCCACCCCACGTCTCCGTGCCGGGCTCAATGCCGTGGCCATCGGCATCCTGGTCTTCCTCGTCTGGGACGTCCTCACCCATGCCTGGGAGCCGACCGACGAGGCGCTGAGCAAGCACGACTGGGCCACGGTCGCGTCCGGAGCCGCCACGCTGGCCGTCGGCCTGGCCACAGGGCTGGCCGGACTCGTCCATTACGACGCCTGGATCGCCCGCCGCCGTGCCGCCGGATCGCGGCAGTCCGGGCCCGGTGCGGCCGTCAGTGCGGAGCTGGCACCGCGAACGCGCAGCCAGGCCGCTTCGCTGGCCCTGATGATCGCCACCGGCATCGGTCTGCACAACTTCGCCGAGGGCCTGGCCATCGGCAACTCCGCGGCTCAGGGCGAGCTGTCCCTCGCGGTGCTGCTGATCATCGGTTTCGGCCTGCACAACGCCACCGAGGGATTCGGCATCGTCGCCCCTCTGGCCGCCGAGGGCGAACGCCCGTCCTGGTCCTCGCTCCTTCTGCTCGGCCTGATCGGTGGCGGTCCCACCTTCCTCGGCACACTCGTCGGCCAGCACCTGGTCAACGACACCCTGTCGATCGCGTTCCTCGGCCTGGCCGCCGGCTCCATCCTCTACGTGGTCATCGAGCTGCTGGCCGTCGCCCGCAGAACCGGGCTGAAGACGCTCACCACTTGGTGCGTCCTCCTGGGCCTTCTGCTCGGCTTCGCCACGGACGCCGTGGTCACGGCCGCCGGCGCCTGACGCCCGGACTACGCGTGGCACACGCCGTGGTCGACCATCCGAATGTGGCGTGCGACCACCGGTCGCGCGCTCTTGGCCAGGGACTTCACCGTCGGGTTGGTGCCCGAGGCGATCTCCTTGTCGATGAGCGCGAGGGTCTGCACGTGGCCGGGGTACTGGGCCTTGAGCCACGCGGCGTCGTACGCGGCCTTGCCGGACAGGGACTTCAGGGCGGCGGTCTGCCTCAGCTGCGCGGCTGTCTGCCCGGACGGCAGTGTCACGCCGAGCCGAGCCGCCGTCCTGGTGACACCGGCGTCGAGGGTGCGGTGGTCGCGGACGAGGTCGGCGCCCACCCGCTTGACGCAGGCGGTGGTCGCACCGCTCCGAGCCTGCTGACCGGTCGTGATCTCCCACAAGTTGCCCTGGTGGGCCGCGGTCAGCAACTGCCGGTCCAACGGGGAGACGCCCGCCGACGAGGGCGACGGCGCAGCGACGGCCGGAAGGGCCATGGCACCCACGGCGCACAGGGTGGCGGCGCAAACGGCGGCGGAACGGGCGCGGGACGGAGTGGCGTACATGAATCCCTCCACGGGTCGCACGTGCGAGCCCCGACGAAATCCCCCTCATCGCTCACATAGCGGCAAACGACACTCAATCCATGGTTCACCGGGGCGAGTGGGTCGGCAACCCGGGCCCGATGCGGGAACCGGCGTGACGCCGCCGGAACCCGACGGCCGACCAGGCACGTTCACGCTGCTCGCGGGTGCCTGGTTCACCGATCACTCGACATGCGGGGCGGGCAACCCGTGGGTGTGGCCGGGTACTCATCGCCGGCGGGACGGGGCTACGGGTGGAGGCGCTCCACTCCCTCACGCCGTTCGCCCCGGCCGGCCGGTGTGATCGGTGTGGGATCGGTGAGGTTCTCGGGCGCCGTCGTCCATTCGACGCCGCCTCGCCGCGGGGCCAGCCAGGCGACGGGCGTCGGCGCCGTGCCCTCCGGGGCGATGGCGCGGAGGATTCCCCGCCGTCCTGTCGCGGAGTCCGTCACCATGTGGCCGAGCCAGGGGTGGGAGCGGTGCATCAGGCCCGTCGAGGTCGCGGCCGCCCCGCGCGAGGAGACGGTGGCCGCGGCCTTGGACGTCGAGGTGAGGAGCGGTGTGTGGGGGGACATGGTGGTTGCCTTCCATCCGAGGCCGGGCCGCGAGCAGGTGGAGCGGCGGCATGCCTTCCCGACAGGTCTGTTCGATTCGGCGCTCTGCCCTCGAACGTTTGGTGGCATCAACTCCGCATAGCTGAGCTGCTGTTGACGGTGGGGGCCTGAGCGCTCGGTGGGACTGCTTACCCATGTAACTATGCGCGCAGCCGACTTCACCCTGCAACTGCTTCCCTGATAATTTCACCCGGGCGGTATCCAACTGGTGTCATCACCAACTCCCTTTCCGGCAGAGTACGGTGATGGATCATCAGAGATTGGGGTTGGTGTGATGGAGGGTCGTTCCGGGGCGGGCAACAGCGCGCCGACGGTTCTTCGGATGATCCTCGGCCGCCGGCTGCGGGAGAGGCGGCAGGGCGCCGATGTGTCGCTGGAGGACGCCGCCAGTGCCCTGCGGGTGAAGCCGCTGACCATCCGGCGCCTGGAGAAGGCGGAGGTCGCTCTCCGGCCCCTGTACGTGGAGCGGCTGCTGGAGGCCTACGGAGCCGACCGGCAGGAGATCGACGAGTTCGTCGCGATGGCCGAGCGGGCCAACGAGCCGGGCTGGTGGCACGACTACCGTGACGTGCTGCCGAGCTGGTTCTCCGCCTACGTCAGCCTGGAGACCAGCGCCAGGACACTGCGTACCTATGAGCCGCACTACGTCACCGGGCTGCTGCAGACGTACGACTACGCGCGCGCCGTCCTGCGCGGCGGCTTTCCCAACGACGGCGAGGAAGATCTGGAGCGGCGCGTGCAGGCTCGGTTGCGCCGGCAGCAACTGCTGCAGAGCGAGGACGCGCCCACGCTGTGGGTGGTGATGGAGGAGGCCGTCCTGCACCGCGTCGTCGGCGGGGCGGAGGTGATGCGGGCGCAGATCGACCGGCTCCTCGACGTCTCGGAGCTGGCGCACGTCAGCATCGACGTCGTCCCCTTCTCCGCCGGCGCCCATGTCGGCGCGTGCGCCCCCTTCACCTACTTCCGGTTCGAGGAGCCGGAGTTGCCCGACGTCGTCTACAGCGAGGTCCTCACCGCCTCCATGTACCTGGACCAGCGCTCGGATGTCGCCGCCCATCTGGAAGCACACAACCGGATGTCGCTGCTGACCTCCTCCGCGGAGAGCAGAGCGCTGTTGCAACGCATGCGCAAGGAGTACTCATGACCAGCCATGGCAGTGTCTACAACGGGATGCCCGCGTCCGACCTCGGTGAGCACGGCTGGGAGTGCCCGTGGAGCGGACCCAACGGGGGCCAGTGCGTGGAGACGAAGCAACTCGCCGACGGCCGCGTAGCACTGCGCCAGTCGACGGACCCCTCGGGCCCCGCGCTGATCTACACCACCGAGGAGATCAGCGCGTTCCTCGAAGGAGTCAAGAAGGGCCTCGCCGATCATCTGACGGCCGGCTGAACCTCAGCGCGATCGGGAGAAGGCGGCGCACGAGGCCGCCTGCACCCGCTCTGCATGCCACGCAACTAGGGAAGGGAAGAGCATGAGCAGCACGCCGGCCTCACGGGACATCGACACCAGCAGGCCTCATTCCGCACGCATGTACGACTACTACCTGGGCGGCAAAGACCACTTCGAGGTGGACAAGCAGGCGGCCGAGAACGTCGCGGCCGTCTATCCCGGTATCTTCGTGTGCGCCCGTGAGAACCGGTCCTTCATGCACCGCGCGACCCGGGTTCTCGCGCGCGACTACGGCATCCGCCAGTGGCTGGACATCGGCACCGGCATCCCCACCGAGCCGAACCTGCACCAGGTGGCCCAGGCCGTCGTCCCCGACGCCCGGGTCGTCTACGCCGACAACGACCCTCTCGTCCTGAAGTACGCCGAGCGCCTGATGCGCAGCACGGTCCAGGGCCGCACGACCTACATCGAGGCCGACGTCAAGGACCCCGACTCGCTGCTGGACGCCCCCGTCCTCTCCGAGGTGCTGAACCTGAACGAGCCGGTGGCGCTGTCCCTCAACGCGCTGATGCACTTCATCACCGACCAGCAGGACCCGTACGGGATCGTCAACCGTCTGCTCGGCGCACTGCCCTCCGGCAGTGCCCTGGCGCTGAGCCACTGCACCCCCGACTTCGATCCGTCCACCTGGCAGAAGGTCACCGACATCTACGTGAACGCGGGAACGCCCGTGCAGTTCCGCTCCCGCGCCGACGTCGCCCGCTTCTTCGACGGTCTGGAACTCCTCGACCCCGGCATCACGGTGGGTCACCGCTGGCGTCCCGACCCCGTGACCGAAGACGCCACCGCGGCCGAACCGCCCACGGACGCCCAGGTCAGCCTGTGGACCGGCGTGGGCATCAAGCCCTGACGGCCGCACGGCTGACACACACGTAGGCGCTTTACCAGCGGGTCCGGAGGCGGTGGGTGCCGAAGCCGGACCCGGCTGCCGCGGCGCAGCCGCGTCGCGGATCGGGAAGTCCGCTGTCAGAGGCACGTGGCAGAGTGTGCGCATGCTCGAGATCGTGGTGAGGACGGAGAACGGGGAGCGGCACGTCCGTGTGTCCGCCGGGGAACTGGCCGGACTGGTCCGGCGCATCGGCGCCGACGGTGACCGGTTCCTGGTGGTCCAGCGGATACCGGACCTGCCGGACGTCTTCGCCCAGGTCTGGCACCAGGCCGGCGGTGACTACACGTTGGAGCACCGCGACGGTGCCGCCGACCGCCACTTCGAGGTGACAACCGGCAGTCCGGAGGTCGTCGCTGCGGCCGTCACCGGCTGGGCACGCCAGGAAGCCGGATGGGACGACGGCCTGGCGTGGTCGCCGCTGGACATGGGCCCCGCCCAGGAGGCGCCTGCGCTCGACCTCGACGAAGCCGAGCGCGAGGAGTTGGAACAGCGCGTCCGCGAGGTCCTGATCGGCGGCTACGCCTCCCGTGCCGAACTGGCCGAGCTCGCCGAGGAGTACCTGGTCACCGAGGACCGCCGACCCGTCTCGCGTCAGCAGGCGGCGGCCCTGGCCGACCGGCTGTGGCTGGAGCGCGTCGCGGAACAGGCCACGTGGCAGGGCGAGACCGATCCCGAGCGGCTCACCCGCGCCTTCACCGCCCTGCGGCAGGCCGGTGTCACGGCCCGCGAGAACTTCACCTGCTGCCGCAACTGCGGCCAGGCCGAGATCGGCGGCGCGGGCGAGCCCGACGCCCGCGGGTACGTCTACTTCCACACCCAGTGCACGGATGCCGCCGCGGCCGGCCATGGACTGACGCTCCTCCACGGTGGCTTCGACGGCTCGGCCGAGACCACCGCGGCCATCGGACGCGAGGTCGTGGCCGCCCTCGATGCGGCCGACCTCCCCACCGAGTGGGACGGCGACCCCAGCCGGGCCATCACCGTCGCCCCGCTGGACTGGCGCCGCCGGCTCGTCGGCTAGGAGACACGCGAGAGATCACTTCCGCATGCCGAGCGCGAGAGCGTGACGGCTGCCCGGCTGCACTCGGCCGCGTTGCCGGCCGCGCCGGTTCCGGCCTGCACGACCCACTCGGGCGGCTCCCGCTTCGTCCTTCCGGCGCGCTCCTGCGCGGCCTTTCGCGGAGTGTCCCGTCCCGCTGACGGCACGTCAGGTAAGAGCCGCGTGAGCCCTCCAGGGCCCCTGCTCCACCGATGTGTGTCGTGTCACGCGCTCAAAATGCCGCTTAAGTTGTCTGCATCACAGCGCAAATGTCCAATCACGTCCATGCTCGAAACCGACGCCGACTCCCGAAGTCGGGCCTATCGGCATGTCCTTGGGCTTCCGCTCACAAAGTGGCCCAGGACACAGCGCTCGCGATGTCCCCCTGATTCCCCCGGAAAGGTGCCCCCACTATGGCCGCTTACCTTTGCGCTCCTGCAGTGATACACGGCGCACATGCCGTGAAGACCAGCGAGATCGTGGCCGAGGTGCGCGACCGGCACCCGGACGCGGCATGGGCGCCGAGGATCGACGGCATCGCGGCCAGCACGGGCATCGAAGCCCGCGGGTGGATGCTGCCGTTGGAGACCGCCGTCGCGCCCGGCAACGGCGGCGGGCTGCAGGCCGTCGGCACCGGGCCGGCCCAAGAGGCGCTGGCACGCGAGGGGTTCACCCCGCAGGACGTGGACCGCGCGATCGCCGCGCTCGAGGCGATACCCGCGCCGCAGACCGTCCAGGAGCGCACCGCGCCGGCATGGGAGGCCGTGCAGTCCTACGGGGAGCGTGCGGCGCGCGGGGCCCTGCAGATCGCCGGGCTGGACGCGGCGGACGTCGACTGCCTGATCACCAGCAACTCCACCACCCCGGCGCTGCCGGGTCTGGACGTCGCCCTGGCCAACAAGCTCGCGCTCCGCGACGACGCGATGCTGCTGCCCGCCACGCAGTGGGCCTGCATCGCGGGGACCCGCTCCCTGGCGCTGGCGGCGGATCTTGTGGCCGCCGACCCGGACCGGGTGGTCCTGGTCGTCATCGCGGAGGCGCTGAGCACGACCTACCAGCCCGCGGACGACACCCTCGAGTCCCTGATCGTCCGGCTGCTGTTCGCGGACACCGCGGTCGCCGCGGTGGTCACGGGCCGCCCGAGGCGCGAGTCCGTGCTGCGGCTGGACTCCGCCTGGCACCACACCCTGCCCGGCACCCAGGACCTCCACCGCCTGGACACGCGGGCGGACGGCACCCACTTCGTGATGGACCGGCGCGGTCCGCGCGCCGTACAGGAGACGGTCGCCGCGATGTGGGAGTGGCTGCGCGTCCGCTACCAGGACGACCCCGAGTCCTGGCACCCCGACGTGCTCCTCGCTCACCCCGGCGGGACGCGGGTGCTGGAGTACATGGAGCAGACGATGCCCGACACCTGGCCGTCGGGACTGTTGGACTATAGCCGGGAGAGCTACACCACCGGCAACCGCGGCGGCGCCGCTGTGTTCGACATCATGCGGCGGGCGCACGACGCCGGGCAGAAGCCGGGCAGCCGCGCCGTCCTGTACGCGGCGGCACCGGGCCTGACCGCCACCGCCCTGGAAGGCGAGTGGCTGTAGCGCGAGCTCTCGCCCCGGCGCGTCACCGCGCGACTCTCGCCCACACCACCTTGCCGGTGTCCGTCCACCGCACCCCCCACCGGGAGGTCAGCGTGTGCACGACACGCAGGCCACGACCGCCGTCGGCGAGGAGGGAGCCCCCGCTCAGCCGTGGTCTGCCGTTGCTGGTGTCGCCGACTTCACAGAGCAGTCCGTGACCGGTCCTGACCACCCGGACCGTGATGGGGCCGGTGGCGAAGCGCACCGCGTTGGTGACGAGCTCGCTGACCAGGAGCAGGACCTTGTCCCGGGTGGCGTCCCTGACGCGCCAGCGCCGCAGCAGCGCGGAGACCAGCGCGCGGGCACGGGAGGGGGCGTCGTACCGGGCGGGCAGCCGCCAGGTCGCGGTGTCCCCCTTGCGGTAGCCGATCATCCGCGCGAGCAGGAGGGTCACGTCGTCGCGCTGGTGCGGGGGCGCGAGCGTGGACACCACGTCCCGTGCGGCCTGCTGCAGGCCGTCCCAGGGGTGGACCGCGGACACGGCGTCCCCCAGTCTGCCGATGCCCTCGTCGATCGGCACGGCCGGATCCTCCACCAGGCCGTCGGTGTAGAGGGCGAGCAGGGAGCCCGGCGGTGCGTCGAACGTGTGTACGTCGAAGGGTTCCCGGAGCGCGAACTCGGCGCCCAGGCCGGGATGAGGGCGGACCGCGAGCGGGTCCGCGTGCCCGTCCGGGGAGACCAGGACCGGGGGGAGGTGGCCGGCGCTGGACAGCGCCACGCGGTGGCTGACCGGGTCGTACAGGGCGATGCAGCAGGTGGACCCGAGGGCGCTGTAACCGGCCGCCAGCCCGGACTCCGCGTCGTCCAGCAGCGTCACGGTCGCGTCCAGGTGCTCCAGGACCTCGTCGGGCGCGAGTCCCGCGGACAGCAGCGCGCGGGCCTCCGTGCTCAGCTGTCCCATGGTCGCCGCGGCTCCCAGGCCGTGCCCGACGACGTCGCCGACCACCAGCGCGGTACGGCCGTCCGGCAGCGGAAAGCTGTTCACCCAGTCGCCGCCGACGCCGGCGCTGTCGGGGGTGGCGGGCTGGTAGACGCTGGCGATCTCGATGGTGTCGCCGCCGGTCCGGGGCAGCAGCCGGCGCTGCAGCGCCAGCACCTGGGTGTGCTCGCGCTGGTGCTGACGGGCGAGGTCGACGTGATGGGCGGTCCTGGCCACCAGTTCCTGCAGGTCGAACAGTTCGCTGTCGCGGAAGGGGCAGTCCGCCCGCCGCCAGACCTCCGCCACGCCCAGCACGACGGGCGGTGAGGCGTCCAGAACCAGCGGTATGCACACCACGCCGGCCGGCCGGTCACTGGGCACCAGGGCGCGTATCACGCGCGGACTGCCGAAGACCCGCTCCACCGCCTCCCGGTCGGGTATCACGATGGCCTGCGGGGCGTCGTCCCGCCGTACCGCCTGGGCCAGCAGGCGACTGGCATCGCTGGGGAGATCGTTGCCCGGAGTCACGTAGCCCTCGGGCCACGCCCGGTCGGGCACCAGGGCCGCTCGCCGCAGCCGGATGCGCTCGTGCGACTGCCCGGTGACTCCCTCGCCCGTCCACACGGCGAAGTCGAGGTCGACGGCGGCCACGTCTCCCCAGGCCAGCAGGGACTGCGCCAGCGACTGCGCGGTCTCGCCGATGTCCAGCGAGGTGCCGATCGCGTTCTCCGAGGCGAACAGGTGCAGCCGCCTGGCCATGGCGATCAGGGAGACGGTCAGGCCCTCCTGGGGCGTCGCGGCGGGCAGGATGCTCAGCGAGACCACGAGCTCCGAGCCGTCGCCGCGCCGCAGCCGCTGGATCCGGGCGACGTGCGCCTCACCGGTCTCCAGGACCTGCCGCAGCCGCCGCGTGACCGTCGGTATGTCCCCGGGGGGCAGGAGATCGACGAAACGGCTCCCCGGCGCGGCGTGCAGGCCCGCGAAGACCGGGGCGTCGAGATTGCAGCGAGTGATCCTCAGATCCTTGTCCAGGGCGAGCGCGCCGAGAATCTGGTCCTGGGGGCCGACCACCGCGTTGTCGGGCGCGTACCGGCCGGCGGTGCGCTCACCCTTCGCGTCGCCGGATCCGGCGCCCGGGGCCGCTCCGCGGCGCGGGATGTAGCGCCCCAGGGCGCTGCTGACCAGGTCGAACGCCGAAGGTGACGAGGAGGAGGGGGTGGAGTCCATGCGGCTCTCTCAGCAATCCCCGGCGCATCACCGGGGCCGTTCTCGGACCCGCGCCATGGGGACCCGAGATCCCTGCACACCTCATTGAATAACACCGGGAGTCGCTTCGCCCACATCAGCGGATCATGCGGCGAAGGCAGACCGTGAGGAGCGCCACTGAGACGCCGACGCCGGCGCCGGCGGCTCCGCTGTCGGCTGAGCGGGATCGCCGGGGCGGCCGTTCCCTGTCGCGAGGGCCCGCGGAACATGTCGAGGATCTTCACCGGAGCAGGCTTCGTGATCACGCTGCGGATCACCCGGTCGACGGGCTCTTCGAGGCGGCCTCGCTGCGCCGGGCGACTGCCGGGGAATGGTCCGAGCTGGAGCTCCGGCCCGATTCCGGCGGGCCGGGGCTCCACAGCGTGCGCTCGATCGTGTCCTAGTCCCCGTGGTGCCGCTTGATCAGGCGGAAGCTGGCCACCACGCCGTTGTCGACGTCGATACCGTCGGTGGTCCCCGGGTGCACGCCGTAGCTGGAGCTGTGGGGTCCCACGACGGCGACGGGTGCGCCGTTGTCACAGACCGGCCCGCGGAAGACCTCGACGGTCTTGCGGGTGTCGTTGCGGACGTTCAGGCTGTTCGCGCCCAGCCCGCTGAGCACGGCGATGCAGTCGCCGAGGTGGGACGAGTACGACCGCTCGTTCACCAGGACGCGGCCCTCCTTCTCTCCTCGGCCTCCGTTGTACTCGTTGTCCTCCCGGCCCCCGTTGCCCTGGTTGCCCTTGCCGTTGCCGTTGCCCTCACTGCCCTTGCTGGTGTTGCCTTCGTTGCCCTTGCTGTTGCTGTTGTTGCTGCTGCCGTTGTTGTTGCTGTTGTTGTTCTGCCCGGAGTCACCGCCCCGGGGCGCGGGGGCGGCGGCCGGGCCCTGCTGAGGCACCGGGGCCTGCTGAGGCGCCGGGGCCTGCTGAGGCACCGGAGTGGAGGTGGCCGAGGCGTAGGTGATGCCGGTCGCGGCCAGAGCTGCGGCGGCCGAAACAGCGGCGGTGATCACGGTGGAACGGAGCTTCATATCGCTGTCTCCTGACTCAGGGATGCCGGCCTGTCAGCCGACCCGTGAACGAACGTAGTCATGGCTGTCATGCCGGTCATGTCGGGAGATCGGGACCAGAGCTCCGATCAGGGCATTTATGGCGCTGTTTCAATAACTGATGGAGCGTCACTCTTTAAGCGGAAAAGGGCGATTGACATACTATTAGGCCGTTGGGTTGATCTTCTGACATCCATTCACTACTTCGCTACGGCGTGTCGCTGCGGGCGACGTGAGGTGGGTCGTGTTAGGCGGGGCAGCCACGCCGATGCCCACGCCCGCATCACCCGACCGGTCGAGGCCCGCCGGCGGCTCTCAGTGCCCCGTCGCCGGCCTGGGACGACGTGATGACCCGGTCAAGGAGTTCGGTCACCTCTTGGCGTGTCGGTGGCTCGACCCAGCCGAGGGCGGCGCCTTCCCGGACCAGGTCGGCCAGGACCTGATGGGCGGACTCGGCGAACCGGAGTCCGCGATCCGGGTCCGACATCAGAAGCCTGCCGTCCAGGACGACTGGCTCTGCGGGGTCGCTGCTGGTGGCCCTGTCCATGAGCGGAAGCCTGACGTGCTCCCTGGTGCGAAGTCCAGGCATTCCGGCCGGGGGCGTCCGCGGTCCCGGCCCCGGAGACGGCTGCCCGACGTGGGTGGCCCCCGTGGCCTCCGCCGTGGGCACCGCCTGAGCGCGGACCGGCCGGGTCCGGTGGCCCGGGGCCCCGGAGAGCCGGTCGTGGCGGACGAGGTCCGCGCTCAGGCGGGGTCTTGGGGCGGTGGTCCCGTCGTGATGGCTCAGGCGAGCACGGGGTTCAGGAACGTGAGAACGCCCGCGTCCGCGTCGAGCCTGGCCCGGGTGCCGATGGGGAACGTCTGCTGCGGCACGCCGTGGCCGATGTCCGCGCCGGTCAGGACCGGGATGCCGAGGTCGCCGAGCCGGTCGTGCAGCAGTTCCTCGACCCGCTCGCGCGTGCCGCAGTCCGTGAAGGTGCCGCAGACGATGCCGGCCGCGCCGTCGAAGTACCCACCGCGGCGCAGCTGGGTGAGGAACCGGTCGAGCCGGAACGTCTCCTCGTCCACGTCCTCCAGCAGCACGATGCCGCCGCGCGCGGGCAGCGAGGTGTCGGTGCCCAGGGAGCAGGCGAGCAGGGTGACCGTGCCGCCCAGGGTGACGCCCTCCGCGGCGCCGCCGACCAAGGGGCGGGAGCCGGGGAAGCGCAGTTCCTTGACGGACGCCGGGTCGGTGAGCAGCGCGGCGAGCCCGTCGAAGTCGGCCCGGCCCGGGTGGAAGCCGCGGATGGCGGGCATCGGTCCGAACAGCCCCGTCCAGCCCAGCTTCACCGCCACCGCCTCCAGCAGCGCCGTCACGTCGGAGAAGCCGATGACGGTGCGCGGGGTGGGCGTGCCGATGGCGTCCCAGTCGACCAGTTCCAGGGTGCGCTGGGCACCGTAGCCGCCGGCCGCGCAGAAGACGGCCGTGAACGCCGGATCGGTGAGCGCGGCGGTCAGGTCGCGGGCGCGCAGCGCGTCGTCACCGGCGAGGTACTCGCCGTCCGCGCGCGCGGAGGCGAACACTTCGGGCTGGAGGCCGAGCCCGCGCAGCGACTCCAGGCCGACCTCCAGGTTCTCCTGGTTGGGCGGCCCGCTGGCGGCGATGACGGCGACACGGTCACCGGGCTTGGGGGCGGCGGGGCGGACGAGCCCCTCGGGGGGCAGGGTGGGCATGTGACTCCTTGGGTGAGAGAGCGGGCAGTCGTGCGGACGTTCCGGATCCGGCGTGCGGCACGGGAGCGGCGCCGGGGGCGCCGTCCCGGAGGCGGCGGTCAGCGAGCGGCCAGGAACGCGGCGATGAGGGCCGCCCGCTCCAAGAGGGAGGCCAGCGAGGCGTGTTCGGCCTCGCCATGGGCGCCCGCGCCGGCAGGGCCCAGGCCGTCGACCGTAGGGATGCCGAGCGCGCCGGTGAGGTTGGTGTCGCCCGCCCCGCCGGAGGAGCCCAGGGGCAGCTCCAGGCCCAGGACGGCGGCGAGTGCGGTCAGTTCGGCCGCCAGAGGGTTGGCGGGGTCCATCGGCCAGGCCGGGCGGTGGGACAGCGTCTCGCCGGACACGGTGGCCCGCTCCCTCACCGGTGTCGGTTCCAACAGGGCGGACAGCAGGGCTCGTTCGCTCTCGGCCGTGGCGTAGCGCAGGCCGATCTCCGCCTCGGCGCGGTCGGCCACGACGTTGGCGCGGGTGCCGCCGCTGATCGTGCCGACGTTCAGCGCGGCGTCGGGGAAGGACGCCGCCGTGGCTCGCAGCCCGGTGAGCTGGTCCACGAGTTCGTCGATCGCGGACACGCCGAGCGCGGCGTCGAGGCCGGCGTGGGCGCTGACCCCCCGCACACTGAGCCGTACCCGGGCCACTCCGCGCCGCCCGATCTTCAACGCACCGCCGGGCAGCGGCGGTTCGAGGCCGAGCACCGCGTGGGCGCCCTCGGCGTGCCGGGCCACCAGGCGGCTGCCGTCGGGGCTGCCGATCTCCTCGTCGTTGACCACGACGAGGCGTACCGGACGCCTGGGGGTGGCGCCGGTGCGGGACAGCAGGTCCATGGCCAGTTCGACCGCGACCAGGGAGCCCTTCATGTCGAAGACCCCGGGGCCGGTGACCGTGTCCCCGTCCTCCGCCAGGGCGAACGGTCGCCGGGCAACCGTCCCGGCCGGGAAGACGGTGTCGCTGTGGGCCACGAGCAGCGTGTGCCCCGCGGCCGGGCCGGCTCCCGCGTCGCCCGCCGTCTCGTGGGCGTCCCAGTGGGCCACCAGGTGGTCGCCGCCCGGTCCCGGCGGCCGCTCGATGCGGTCGGCGGTGGCGGCGAGGCCGACGGCGAGTTCCTTGCCGAACACGGCCGCCAGATCCGCGTCGCCGGACGGGGTCTCCAGCGCGACCAGATGTTCCCAGCGTTCCAGCACCGGGTCGCCGAACGTGCGGGCCAGGGCGAGCAGTTCGAGGGGCTCAGCCATAGCAGTTCTCCACGGCCGAGGTGACGACCCGGGTCAGGGCGCGGAAGCAGCGGATCGCCTCGTACATCGTCGGCAGCGTGAACCGCACGGTCAGCGGGTCGGTCTGGACGACGCCGGGGATGTAGCTCGCCGCGGGCGCCAGGTGGGCGGCGTCGAAGGACACCTCGTAGGTGTAGCCCTCGGCGGGCGGTGGCGCCGGCCGGGTGGCGGCGGGCAGGGCCGTGAGGCCATCGCGGGCGGCCTCGGTGATGCGGGCGGCGCTCACCTCGGGGGGCAGGCAGATCGCCGAGTAGCGGTCCACGCAGGTCTTGACCACGGCGTGGGCGGCGTGCGGCGCCCAGCCGCGGGCGTCCTCGCAGCACAGGTCGTCGCCGGTGACCAGGACGACCGGGACGCCGTACTCGTCGGCGAGCAGGGCGTTCATCCGGCCCTCGGAGGCCGGCTCGCCGTTGATCCGCACGGCCGTGATGGTGTTGGGCAGGTAGGTGTGGGCGAGGACGCCCGGCTGGCCGGCACCCGTGTGGTAGCCGACGAAGGCGACCGCGTCGGGGGAGCGGTCGACGCCCTCCATCATGCCGAGCGGCTTGTGCGTGCCGATCAGCAGCGTGGCCCTCTTGTCGAGCCGGTCGAGGAGCAGGTTGCGCTGGTCGGCGTGGGCCTCGTTGACGAGGATCTCGGTGGCGCCGGCGGCGGCGAAACCGGCGATCGCGGCGTTGACGTCGGCGGTGAGGAACTGCCGGCTGTACTCCCAACGGGCGTGACCCGGCTCGCAGTCGTCCGGGAAGGTGACGCCGGTGACGCCCTCCATGTCGGCGGAGATCAGGACCTTCATGCCGCTTTCTCCTCAGGAGTGGTGGTGAGACGGGCGCGGGGACGGATGGTCCAGGTGCGCATCGTGTGCCGGCCGAGCTGGTCGAGGTCCACGTCGAGGCCGATGCCGGGCCGGGAGCGGGGCACGGCGACCATGCCGTCCACGGCGCGGATCGGCGGCGCGACGATGTCCCGCCGGTAGTACTTGTCGGAGCCGGAGACGTCCGAGGGCAGGGTGAAGCCGGGCAGTCCGGCGAGCGCCAGGTTGGCGGCCCTGCCGATGCCGAACTCGTGCATGCCGCCGCACCACACCGGCACCCCGGCGTCCAGGCACAGGTCGTGCACCGTCTTGGCCGGGCCGAGCCCACCGAGCCGGGACACCTTGATGTTGACGATGTCGGCCGCGCCCAGGTGCAGTGCGGTGCGCAGCACGTCCGGGGCGGTGATCGACTCGTCCAGGCAGACCGGGGTGTCCAGACGGGCGGCGAGCCGGGCGTGGGAGAGCAGGTCGGAGGCGGCGTACGGCTGCTCGATCATCAGCAGGCCGCGTCCGTCCAACTCCGCGAGCACGCCGTCCTGTTCCGGGTGATAGGCGGTGTTGGCGTCGACCTGGAGGGCGACGCCGGGGAAGGCGTCCTGGACGGCGCGGACGGGTTCGAGGTCCCAGCCGGGGCGGATCTTCAGCTTGATGCGGCGGTAGCCGTCGGCGACGTGCCGGGAGACCTGCGCGAGCAGCGCGTCGATCGTCGGCTCGATGCCGAGGCTGACCCCGGCGGCCACCGCGTCGGCGCCCGCGCCGAGCACGTCGGCCAGCGGCTCGCCCCGCCGCTGTCCGTACAGGTCCCAGCAGGCCATGTCGAGGCCGGCGCGGGCGAAGTGGTTGCCGCTCACCTTGGCGGTGAGCCGGGCCGCGTCGTCGGGGTGGTCCCAGGGCCGGCCGAGCAGCATCGGGGCGAGGTACTCGCCCAGGACCTGCCAGCAGCTCCAGGTGGACTCGCCGCAGTAGTAGGGGTCGCTCGGCGAGGCGCACTCGCCCCAGCCGACGCTGCCGTCCTCGGCGGTCGCGCGGACGATGATGTGTTCCAGGTACGACTTGCGGTGCGAACTGGTCTCGAAGGAGTGGACGAGGTCGAGCCGGACCAGCGCCAGCTCGATCTCGGCAAGGGTGACGGTCATGTGGGGTCGTCCTACCGTGCGGGGCCCCGGTCAGGGGCGAGAGGCCGTGCCGGACGCGGCGGCACGGGGGATGAAGCGGTACGCGGCGAGCCCGCCCGGCAGCCGTACGCAGGAGACGGCCGTGCGGTCGGCGAGCAGCCGGGCGAAGGTGTCGGTGAGGTTGCCGCGCAGCCGGGCGGCGTGCCCCGGGCCGGCCTGGGCACGCAGCCGGTGCCAGTCGTCGGGCAGGACCACGATCCGGTCCTCGCCGTCGTCGTACACCTGGCCGACGCTCCAGCCGCCCGTCGGTGCGACGGGAGCGGGAAGGGCGGGCCGTGCCGGGGCGTCCAAATGCCAGGAGACGATGAAGCGGTCGGTGGACTCGCCGGCGGCGGCACCGAAGCCCGACGTGCCGTACATGGCGGGCTTGACCGCGTCCACCACCGCGCCGAGCACGTCCAGGTTGAAGTGGGCGTTGCGGGTCTGCATCGGGTCGTACGCCCAGCGGATCAGCGTCGTCCCCTCGGCGAGGCAGCGGTCGCGCTGCCCGAGCTTGAGCAGCCGCCCGATGCCGAGGCCCTGCCGTTCGTGCGCCACCACGGCCAGCTGGGAGTACTGGTACAGGCGCCCGGCCTGCCCGTCGGCGCCCCGCTCGCGGGCGAGGAAGCTGTAGGTGAACCCCACCAGCGCCTCGCCGAGGTAGGCGCCGACGACCAGGCCGCTGTTGTCCTGCAGCGCGGTCAGCAGGCGCGCGTTGAGACTGCCGTCGCCGGGGCGCAGCCCCATGACCCGCTCGTACAGCGCCACGCAGTCGGCCATCTCCAGCGGGCCGTCCACGTCGCGTACGACCAGCGGCGGGCCCTGCCGGGTACCGGCCGCGGGCCTCGGTGTCGCCGTCGAGGTCACGACGCGTCCGCGAGGTGACACGCGGCCTGCCCGCCCGCCGGGGCCTGGGCCGCGAGAACCGGCAGCGTCCGCCGGTCGCAGCCCGCCCCCGCACGGCCGGCCGCGTCGAGGCCGGCCCACATCGGGCAGCGCGGATGGAAGCGGCAGCCCTCGGGAACGGCCGTCGGGTCGGGCGGCTCGCCCTGGAGGAGCTGCGGCCGCTCACCGCGCCCGCCCTCCGTCGAGACGACCGACAGCAGCGCCTTGGTGTACGGGTGCTTCGGTGCGAGCAGGACCTCCTCCACGGTGCCCACCTCGACGATCCGGCCCAGGTACATCACCGCCACCCGGTCGGCGATGTTCCAGGCCAGTCCCAGGTCGTGACTGACCACCAGGGAGGACAGGCCGAGGTCGCGGCGCAGGTCGAGCACGAGCTTGAGGATCTCGCCGCGGACGGAGGCGTCCAGCGAGGCCACCGGCTCGTCGGCGACGATCACCGAGGGCTCCAGCGCCAGCGCGCCCGCGATCACGACGCGCTGCTGCTGCCCGCCGGACATCTCGTGCGGGAAGCGCGTGAGGAACTGCTCGGGAGGGCGCAGCCCGGCCTGCGACAGGGCGGAGTGCACGCGCTGCTCGAGGCCGTCCTTCATCCGATGCAGCCGCGGACCCTCGGCGACCGCGTCGAACACGTTTTGCCGCGGGTTCAGGGCGCCGCCGGGATCCTGGAGGACGAACTGGACCTTGCGGCGGTGCGCCTTCAGCGCGGCGCTGGTGTAGCGCAGCGGCACGCCGTCGCAGAGCACCTCGCCCGACGTGGGCTTGACCAGCCCGGTCAGGGCGCGCGCCAGGGTGGACTTGCCGCAGCCGGACTCGCCGATCAGGGCGAGGATCTCGCCGCGGCCCAGCTGCAGGTCGACGCCGTCCACCGCGCGGGCGGGACCGCGGCCGGCCCGGGGCGGGTAGGTGATGTGCAGGTCGCGGACCTCCAGCGCGGGCGCGGCGGCCGCGGCAGGTCCGGTGACCGTGCCGGTGGTGGTGACGGTCATGAGCGGGCTCCTTCGGCGGACGGTTCGGGCACGTCCGGGGCCGTGGCGACGTTCGGGAAACCGGGCAGCACCCGTAGGCACGCCGACTGCCGTCCGGGCCCGGCCGGCCACAGCGTCACGGGGCTGCTGTCGCAGACCTCGTGCACGTCGGGGCAGCGGGCCGCGAAGGGGCAGCCGGCGCCCAGCGCGGCGGGGTCGGGCGGGTCGCCGGGCAGTCCGGCCGGCGCCCTGCGGGAGGCGGGGTCGCCGATGGTGGGGAAGGCCCGGGACAGCGCCCGGGTGTAGGGGTGCCGGGGGTCGTCCAGGAGTTGCCGGGAGGGCCCCGACTCCACCAGCTCGCCGGCGTACATCACCGCCAGCCGGTCGCACATCTGGCCGAGGACGGACAGATCGTGGCTGATCATGATGACGCCGATGCCCTCGTCGCGCACCAGGTCCGAGAGCAGGTCCAGGATCTGGGCCTGCACCATCACGTCCAGCGCCGTGGTGGGCTCGTCGGCGATGATCAGGTTCGGGCGGCAGGCCAGCGCCATCGCGATCATGATGCGCTGGCGCTGCCCGCCGGAGAACTCGTGCGGGTAGCTGCGCATCCGCCGTGCCGGGACGCCCACCGACTCCAGCAGTTCGGCCGCGCGGGCACGGGCCTGCTTGTCGGTGATCCGGCCGCCCTCCTCGCCGGCCCTGCGGCCGTGCAGCAGGATCGGCTCGATCAGCTGGTCGCCGATGGTGTGCACGGGGTTGAGGGCGGTCATCGCGCCCTGGAAGACCACGGAGGCCTCCGCCCAGCGCACCGCCCGCATCCGGCTCCACTTGGCGGTGAGCAGGTCCTCGCCCTGGTACAGCACCTGGCCGGTGACCTCGGCGGCGGACGGCAGCAGCCGCAGCAGGCTCATCGCCAGGGTGGACTTGCCCGAGCCGGACTCGCCGGCCAGGCCGAGCGTCTGCCCGGCGTCCAGCGTGAGGTCCACCCCGCGCACGGCGGGCACCGTGCGCCCGCCGCCGCGATAGGTGACCTTGAGGTCCCTGACCTCCAGCATCGCGTTCAACGTGTCTTCACCGACCTCGGGTTGAGAATGGTCTCCACGGCGCGGCCGGTCAGGGTGAAGCCGAGGACGACGATCAGGATGGCGATGCCCGGCGGGTACAGGTACCACCAGGCGCCGGAGGTGACGGCGCCGCCGCTCAGCGCCGAGTTCAGCATCGCGCCCCAGGAGATGCCGGTCGGGTCGCCCAGACCGAGGAAGGTCAGGGTCGCCTCGGACAGGATCGCCGAGGCCACGGTCAGCGTGGAGGAGACCAGGATCAGCGGGGTGACGTTCGGCAGGACGTGCCGCAGCATCACCTGCGGCCCGCCCGCTCCCAGCGCCCTGGCCCGCTCGATGAACGGCTTGGCCTCCACGGCGAGGGTCTGCGCCCGCACCAGGCGGGCCGTCGACGACCAGCTGGTGACCGCGATGGCGATGGTGATGGAGGCGGTTCCCTGCCCGATCACCGCCGACAGCGAGATGGCGAGCGGCAGGCTGGGCAGCGCGATGAACCAGTCGGTGAGGTGCATCAGCGCCTTGCCGATCCAGCCGCCGTAGTGCCCGGCGACCAGGCCGACGGCGCTGCCGAGCACCACCGTCAGCAGGGTCGCCATCAGCCCGATGGACAGCGAGGAGCGGGCTCCCCAGATGACCAGCAGCAGGATGGAGCGCCCCGCCTGGTCGGTGCCGAGCGGGTAGCCGTCGGTGGGGGAGTGCAGCGAGGGGCCGTCCACCTTGATGACGTCGAGGTCGTTGTCGGAGATGAACAGCGGCGCGCACAGGGCGAGCAGGCCGAACACGACCAGGATGCCGACGCCCGCCACGCCGGAGCGGATGCGCACGAAGGACCGTACGAAGCCGGTGAATCCGTTGCGGCGCGGCTTCGCCGCGGGCGGTGCGGCCGACGCCGCGGGTTCTGCGCCCGCCGGCGGCGGGGCGGCGGCCGGCGGGTCCGCCTGGGTAAGGGGTTCGTGGTTGGTCACTGGGCACGCACCCGGGGGTCGAGGAAGCGGTAGATCACGTCGGCGAGCAGGTTCATGAGGATCACCGACGCGCTGAAGACGATGAACGTGCCCTGCAGCAGCGGCAGATCGGGCACCTTCAGGGCCTGGTAGCTGAGCTGGCCCAGGCCCGGCCACGAGTAGACGGTCTCCACGGTGATGGCACCGCCGAGCACCGTGCCCAGGTGCATGAAGATCATGGTGACCGAGGGCAGCAGGGCGTTGGGCACGGCGTGCCTGCGCCGTACGTCGTCGTCGCGCAGCCCCTTGGCCCGCGCGGTGAGCAGATACGGGCTGCCCAGCTCGTCGATGATCGAGGAGCGCATGACGGCCACGTACTGGGCGAACACCACCAGGACCATGGTCAGGCAGGGCAGGACCAGATGCTTGGCCACGTCGACGACGTGGTCCAGGCCGCCGGTGATCGCCGGGTCGCTCATGCCGCCCGCCGGGAGGAATCCGGGGAACGGGCCGATGCCCACGCTGAAGGTGATCAGCAGGATCATGCCGAGCCAGAAGGTCGGCACCGACCACAGCGTCAGCGAGGCGCCGGTGGCGATGCGGTCCAGCCAACTGCCGTGGCGCCAGCCGGACCTGACGCCCAGCCAGAGGCCGAGCAGCACCGAGATCACGGTGGCGGTGCCCATCAGCAGCAGGGTCGGCCACAGCCGGTCGCCGATGAGCGAGCTGACCGGCTGCTGGAACTCCCAGGAGGTGCCGAGGTGCCCGGTCAGGGTGTCGGTCACGAAGTGGAAGAAGCGTTCGGGCACCGACTGGTCCAGGCCCAGCTGATGGCGCAGCTGGGCCATCTGCGCGTCGCTGGTGGGACGGCCGCGGGTGATGGACTGGACGGGGTCGGCCGGCATCAGACTGAACAGGACGAAGCCGATGACGAGCGTGACCAGGAAGCTGATCGCCGCCGCCACCAGCTTCGTGACCAGGTAGCGGGCGAACCCGGAGCTCTTGCGCCGCCCGCCGTCCGGGGCGCCGGCGGGCTCGGCCGCGACGGCGCCGGTGACGTCGATGGTCTCTGCCACGGTCTACTCGCGGTCGTCGGAGGAGGAGCGGCGTCGCGCCAGGAACACACCGCCGGCGGCCAGGACGACGACCACGGCCGCCGAGACGCCGATCACCGTGCCGGAGCTGCCGCCCGAGGAGGAGGACGACGCCTTCGCCGGGGCCGCGTTGAGGTACTGGTCGAAGGAGACCTGCGCCGGGTAGGCCCCGGTGGAGTCCGCCGTGCCGCTCACGATGCCGCTCACCCGGTCGCTGCGGTACGCGGCGAGGCCGTTGGCGTTGTAGATCATGATGTTCTCGTTGGCCTTGTACAGGATCGCCTGCATCTGCCGGAGGAGGCCGGCGCGCTCCTTGACGTCGAAGGCGCTCTGCTGCCGCAGGAACAGGTCGTCGTAGTTCTTGTCGCAGAAGAACGAGTCGGTGCTGCCGCCTTCGCCCTTGCTGTCGGGCAGCGCCGCGCAGGTCTGGATGCCCAGCAGGTACGTCGGGTCCGGCCCGGTCGACCAGGAGTCCATCAGGATGTCCCAGTCGCCCTTGGCCAGGTCGGCGTTGAGCTTGGCGGAGCTCATCGACTGGATGTCGACCTTGATGCCGATCTGCTTGAACCAGCCCGACAGGTACGTGGAGACCTTGGCGTCCCCGTCGTCGTCGGAGTGGATGCCGAGGCGGAACTCCAGCTTGCGCTTGGACTTCGGGTCGACGCGGATCCCGTCCGAGCCCTTCTTGTAACCCGCCTGGTCCAGCACCGAGTTGGCCTTGGCCGGGTCGTAGCCGAACTTCTCCGCGTCCGAGGGCTGCCACGCGAACTGCGGCAGCGACGGCGGCAGGTAGCTGGCGCCGACCTGCGCCAGGCCGTCGCGGACCTTCTTCACGATCGTCGGCCGGTCGATGGCGAGCGCCAGCGCCTCGCGCAGCTTGGCATCGCCGAGCGCCGGGTGGCCCGTGCCGATCTTCTTGCCGTCACGGGTGCGGGCGCCGCCGTTGACCTCGATGCCGTTCCAGCGGTTGCCGACCTGCTCGTAGGCCTTGATGCCGGGCTGGCCCTTGAGCGCCTGGAACTGGGTGGGGTTGAGGCCGCTGACGTAGTCGAGCTGGCCCGAACGCAGGGCGGCCACGGCGGCGTCCGTGTTCTTGAACGCCTGCTGGATCATGTGGTCGTACTTGGGCGCGCCCAGCAGGAAGTGCTTGTTCGCGTCGAACTTGGCGTACTGCTCGGGCTTGTAGTCCGTCAGCGTCCACGGGCCGTACCCGACGATCGGGAAGCTGTCGTTCTTGTAGTTCTTCAGGTCCTTGACGTGCGATTCCCATATGTGCTTCGGCACGATCGGGATGCCCGACACCGGGATGCTGACCGAGAGCATCGTGGCCTGCGGCTTCTTGGTCTTGACGACCAGTGTGGTGTCGTCCGGCGCGCTGACCGAGGCGAAGTTGCTCACCAGCGAGCCGTTGGCGGTCGCCGCGGTGGAGTTCGTCATGATCAGGTTGAACGTCCAGGCGGCGTCCTCGGCGGTGATCGGCTTGCCGTCACTCCACTTCAGACCCTTGTGGATCTTGAAGGTCCAGGTCAGCTTGTCGCTGGAGGTCGTCCAGGAGTCGGCGAGGTACGGCTTGACGGTGCCGTCCTGCTGCACCCGGTCCAGGGCGGGGTAGATGCCCGAGAACACGTCCAGGCTGCCCGCGAAGTAGGCGAGGAACGGGTTGAGGGAGTCGATGCCGATGCCCGTGATCGGCATCCGCAGCGTCCCGCTGCCGTCGTCGGCGGAGGCGGCCGGCGCGGCGGCGAGGCCCGCGGCGGTGCCGATCAGCAGGGACGCGGCCAGTGCGGCGGCCTTGCGGCCGGTTCTGCGCACGGGGGTGGACGTGGTCATCGTGGACTTCTCCAAGAGGTGTCGGCGGTCGGGGCCGCGAAGGGACGAGCGGGGGATACGAGTGCCGCTGCGCTGCGGACCCGGGTGCGGTCCGTGCGGGCGGTGGATCGATGCATGACGCAGCTATTGGTGCGCGTGAGTGGGTGGACGGATGGGCTGCGGTGAGCGGTGCGGTGGGGAGTCGGCGCGGAGGCGGTGGTGAAGGCCGTCCGAGGCGGTGGGTGGCGTGGACGTGCGGCGGTTTGTCCGAGGGGAGGAGGGCGGTGGGTGTTGGCCGAGTGGTGATGCGGCGGGTGGTTCAGGCGGCAGGGACAGGTCGTCGAGCGATGCCCTGACGCCCGGTCCCGGGCCCGTGCGAACGGCCGGCGGCGACGGGTCCGTGCGAACGGCGCCGGGTCACCGGTCCGGGCGAACGGCGAGCGTTCACCGGTCCGGGCGAACGGCGAGCGTTCACCGGTCCGGGCGAACGGCGAGCGTTCACCGGTCCGGGCGAACGGCGAGCGGGTCGGTGCGCAGGAAGTCCTCCAGGACCCGCACGCCGAACTCCAGGCTGCTCACCAGGACCTGCTCGTCGACGCCGTGCACATACCGCCAGGCGTCGAAGCCGGGCGGGGTCAGGCCCGGGCCGAAGCCGTAGCACTGGATGCCGAGCCGGGCGAACGCC
Organism: Streptomyces sp. AF1A; assembly: GCF_047340315.1. Classification (NCBI taxonomy): domain Bacteria; kingdom Bacillati; phylum Actinomycetota; class Actinomycetes; order Kitasatosporales; family Streptomycetaceae; genus Streptomyces; species Streptomyces sp. AF1A. The sequence goes on along the minus strand of NZ_JBLEBI010000002.1, from coordinate 83,597 downwards.
TTGGCGTCGGTGCCGCCGGACATGATGAACGGCAGCACCAGCGCCTCCGGGTCGGCCCGCCGCAGCGCCGCCGCCATCGCCGCGAACTCACGGGATTCGTGGTCGGCGAAGACCGGGGCGGCGAAGCTGTGGAAGGAGCGGGAGACCTTCTCGCCGAGCAGCGCGTCCACGGTCGCGAAGAAGTCCTCCTCCGTGCCGGGCAGGATACGGCCGTCCACTGAGGCGGTCGCCTCGCTCGGGATGACGTTGTGCTTGTAACCCGCCTTCAGCATGGTCGGGTTGAGCGTGTTGGCGACCGTGGCCTCGACCAGCTTCGCCGCCTCGCCCAGCTGCGCCAGCGACGCGGGATCCGCCGGGTCGACCGTGACGCCCAGATGGGCCGAGAGCCCCTCCAGCAGGGCGGCCACCGCCGGCACGATCCTGACCGGCCAGCGGTGCGCGGCGAGCGCCGCGAGCGTCGCCGCCAGGGTGGCGACAGCGTTGTCGGGACCGGGACGGGAGCCGTGGCCCGCCGCGCCGCGCGCGGTCAGGTCCATCCAGGCGCTGCCGCGCTCCCCGACGGCGATCGGGTAGAGCCTGCTCGCGTCGGGCAGGTGGAGCGAGTAGCCCCCGGACTCGCCGATCGCGGTGGCCACCCCCTCGAAGAGCTCCGGATGCTTTTCGACCAGGAAGCCCGCGCCCAGCTCTCCCGTGTCCTCCTCGTCGGCGACGAACGCCATCACGACGTCGCGCGGCGGACGCACGCCCCGGCGCGCCCACGAGCGGGCGATCGCCAGCATCATCGCGTCCATGTCCTTCATGTCCAGCGCCCCGCGGCCGAGGACGGCCCCGTCGCGGATCTCCCCGCAGAACGGGTCGAAGCTCCAGTCGGCCGGCTCGGCCGGGACCACGTCCAGATGGCCGTGGACCAGCAGGGCGGGGGCGCCGCGGTCCTCGCCGGGGATACGGACCACCGTGCTGGCCCGGCGCGGGGCCGACTCCAGCACGACCGGCTCGTAACCGGAGTCGGAGAGCAGTTCGGCGGTCCACTCGGCCGCCTCCCGCTCGCCGCGCGAGTCGCCTGCGCCGTAGTTGCTGGTGTCGAAACGGATCAACCGGGCGCACAGCTCGGTGACTTCGGAGGTCAGGGCGGTGTCCTCGGCGGCGGAGAGAGCGACGCTGCCCTGACGGTGGGAGGGATCGTTCATGCGGAGGGGACCAGGTGCCTTCCCGGCAGCAGGGGGCGAGGCGAGCCCTCTGCGGCCGATGGCTCCGTGAGACGGACTCGCGGAGGCGGGGAACGGGTGGGACGGGACAAGGACAAGGCAGGTGGACGGTCACCGCGGGGGGAGGGTGCCGTCGCCGAGGAGGTGGGGGAGTCGGCGGGGTCCGGGGTTCACGTGCCTGGGGCGTCGCCGGCGGGTCCCGGGAGGCCGGGGTCAGCGCCGACGTCTCCTAAGGTTCCGGCGGTCGCGCCGGACGCCGGACGGCCGAGGCCGTAACTGCCCAGGGAGCGGAAGAGCTCCGCGCGGCGCCGGCTGCGGCGGGCGGCGCCCTTCGCCCCGGCGGCGGCCAGGGCCGCCAGCACATGGGCCGCCGCCGCCACCGCCGTCGGCGAGTGGTGGGGCGACTCGCTGCGCGTGTCCACCGCCAGGACGTGCGAGGCGAAGGAGCACACCGGGCTGGTGTAGCTGTCGGTCAGCGCGATCACCGAGGCGCCCAGTGCGTGGAACTCGCGGGCCACGTCCACCGTCAGGCGGCTGTAGTTGCGGAAGCTGAACACGACCAGGGCGTCGTCCGCGTGCGCGTCGCTGATGGCGTTGACCGCCGCGCCCGTCGCCGGCTGCACCAGGAACACGTCCCGCATGCTGCTGGTGAGGTCGCTGGTCAGCAGCGAGGCGTACCCGGCCGACTTCAGGTCGCCCAGCACCCATCGCCGCCGCGCCCGCAACAGGGCCGCGGCCGCCACCTCCAGGGCCCCGTTGGCCTGCAGGTCCGCCAGCGTACGGCGGAGGTTGCCCTCCTCCGCAGTGATCATCCGGCGCAGGGCCGACCGCTCGCGCGGCTCGGACTGAGGCTCACGGCTGGTGAACCGCAGATCCGGCTCGGCCAGCCGCAGACCGACCTCCCGCGCCGCCAGTTGACGCAGGTCGTCGGTGGAGGCCACCCCCGCCGCCGCCAGCAGTCCGTCCAGGTCCGCGGCGCTCGCGTCGGCCGCGCGCAACAACTGACCGGGACGGCGCTCCAGCGAGGCCGGATAGTCCTGCGCCAGCACCGCGAACAAGCGCTGCGCGGCGGGCCCGCACAGCTCGGCCGCCGCACGCAGCAGCTCGAGGGTCGGCGTCGGCGCCAGCGGACCGGTCACTGCTCACCCCTCCCACTCAGGGCAGCCCACACCCGGGAGTCCGGGTGATGAACTGCGTCTCTGCTGACAGTTAAACGGCGGTGTCAGATTGCTTGATCTAAGCGATGCGTGAGTCTTACTGTCGCCGCATGACCTCGTCAAGAGTCACCGGAGCGGAAAACTCTCCGGCGGATTCCCCCGCCCCAGAAGAGATTTCGCGTCGTTCCCGGGACGATCCCGGACAACAGGGCGCCGAACCGGGCGGAGGGGCAGGAAAGGGCGACTCCACCGGATCCGGCCCCGCCGCGGCCCACGGCAGCCCCGACACCGGGGACCTGCTCGCGGCCTCCGTCGCCCGGGTGCGCCGGGCCGCCGGCCTCACCCTCAGCGCGGTGGCCGCGCGGGCCGGCGTCTCACCGGCGTACGTCTCGCAGATGGAGTCGGGCGCCGCCAACCCCACGGTCCGCACCCTCTGCCAGATCGCCGACGCCCTCGGTTCCACACCCGCCGAACTCCTCGGCGGCACCCGGCCGGGCACCGTCGCCGCCCCGGGCTTTCCGCCGCGGTTCGCCCCGGCCCCGCTGCTCGCGCAGGCCGACGGCCACCACGGCATATGGGACCTGACGGCCCCGGGCGCGCGGCGCCTCGGCGCCCGACTGCTCCACGCCGACCTCGGCGACCACGACCACCCGACCAGCCACCCGGGCGAGGAGTTCGCGATCGTCCTCGCCGGCTCCTGCCGGGTGGCGGTGGCGGGCACCGTACGGCTGCTGCGCCCCGGCGACAGCTGCCACTTCGCCGCCATGGACGAACACCATTTCACCGACGCCGGCGACGACCTGCTCATGCTCGTCGTCCTCACCGAGGAGTAGCCCCGTGTCCACCGCTCCCTCCCTGCCCGCACCGTGCGCAGGGACCCCGCTGCCCGACGGTCTGGCCGCGGCCGCCTCACCCGAGACGGCCCCCGAGGTGTGGCCGCTGACCGCCCGCACCGTCGAGGGCCGGCTGCACGTCGGAGGTGTCGCCCTGGACGACCTGGCCGACGCCTGCGGCACGGCGCTGTACGTGGTGGACGAGGCCGACTTCCGCCACCGTGCCCGGCTGTGGCGCGAGTCCGGCGCGGACCGGGTGCACTATGCCTCCAAGGCCTTCCTGTGCGCGGAGATGGTCCGCTGGGTCGACTCCGAGGGCCTGCACCTGGACGTGTGCAGCGGCGGCGAACTCCAGCTCGCCGTGGACACCGGCTTCGACGCCGCCCGGATCGTCTTCCACGGCAACAACAAGTCCGTCGCCGAACTGGAGGCGGCCGTCGCGCACGGCGTCGGCGTCGTGGTCGTCGACTGCCTGGAGGAGATCGACCGGCTGGCGGACGCGGCGGCCGCGGCCGACCGGGTGCAGGACGTCTACGTCCGCATCGCCCCCGGCGTCGCCGCCGAGACCCACGACTACATGGCCACCGGCGGCGACGACGTCAAGTTCGGCTTCCCGGTCCGCGGCGGCCACGCCGAGCGGGCCGTGCTGGCCGTCGCGGCGCGTCCCTCGCTGCGGCTCGCGGGAGTGCACTCCCACATAGGCTCCCAGATCACCGCCACCGAGGGGCTGACCCTCGCCGCCGAACGGGTCGCCGCCTTCGTCGCCCTGCTCGCCGAGCGGCACGGCATCACGGTGTCCGAGATCGACCTCGGCGGCGGCGCCGGCATCCCCTACCTGCCGGGCCAGCCCCGCCTGGACCCGGCCGCGTTCACGGCCGCCCTGCGAGCCGGCCTGGACCGGGTGCTGCCGGGCACGGCGATACGGCTCGCCGTCGAGCCCGGCCGGTCGATGATCGGCACCGCCGGGGTGACGCTCTACCGCATCGGCGCCGTGAAGGACGGGCTGCGCCGCCGGTTCGTCTCCGTCGACGGCGGCATGAGCGACGCCCTGCGACCCTCCCTCTACCTCGCCCGCTACACCGCGTGGACCGCCAACCGCCCGGCCGAGGGCAGTCCGGTGCACGCCGTGGTCGTCGGCCGCCACTGCGAGAGCGGCGACGTGGTCGTGCCCGACATCGCCCTGCCGGCCGGCGTGACCACGGGAGACCTGCTGGCCGTCCCGGCCACCGGCGCCTACCACCACGCCATGGCCAGCAACTACAACGCCCAGCCCCGGCCCGCCGTCGTCGCCGTGCGCGACGGCCGCGCCCGCCTCATGGTCCGCCGGGAGACCCCGGCCGACCTGCGCCGCCGCGACGCCCACGGCGAGCCGGTGCAGCTGGCCGCCGCGTGACCCCGGCCGTACCCGTCCGCCGGGCGTCCGCCGCCCACGAGCCCGATCCGGGGACACCTGTCCCTCACGGCGTGCCCGCGCGATGACCCGCGAGCGGGCACGCCGGACCCGGGACCGTCCACCCAGGGGCGGTGCCATCCCGCGCCGAACCCCCGCCCGCACCGCCGCCCACCCCACCCTCTCGCACTCGGAGTCAGCCCATGTCCACCGCGGCTCACCTGCCCTACGGCACCTGGCCGTCCCCGATCACGGCCGAAGCGGTCGCCGACGCCTCCGGATCCACCTCCTGGCCCTCCGGAGCCGGCGACGAGAACTGGTGGTGCGCCTCCGACCCGGCCACCGCGACCGTACGGCTGCTGCGCAACGCCCCCGGACACGAGGAGCCCGTCGCGGTGCTCGCCCCCGGCGTCTCCGTGCGCAACCGCTCCCTCGGCTACGGCGGCAAACCGTACTGGGTACGCCCGGCCGACTCGGCCGGCGCCGGGCACCTGCTGGTCTTCACCGACCACCGCGACCAGCGGCTGTACCGCGCCGAGGTGTCCCCCCTCGGGGCCGCCGAGGAGGGCGCGTTCCCGGTACCCGTTCCGCTCACCCCCGCCGACCCGCAAGGCCGGGAGACCTGCTGGGCCGACCCGGTGACCGGCCCCGACGGGACCGAGGTGTGGTGCGTACGGGAGACCACCCGGACCGCCACCGGACCGCACGACGCCGACCCTGCCGTCCGCACCGTGCGCGAGATCGTCGCCGTACCGCTGTCCGGTGCCGCCGCTGACGACCCCGGCGCGCTGCGCGTGGTGGCCCGCTCGCACCACTTCCTCTGCGGGCACCGTCTGTCCCCGGACGGCCGGCGGCTCGCCTGGATCGGCTGGGATCACCCCCATATGCCGTGGGACAGCTCGGAATTGATGGTCGCCGACCTTCACGACGGCGTCGCGGTCGAGCCCGTCCGCCTGCTCGGCGGCAGCCACGACGGCACCGAGGTCTCCGTCTCCCAGGCCGCGTGGGCGGACCCCGACACCCTCTACGCAATGGCCGACCCGGACGGCTGGTGGAACCTGCACCGCGTCGACCTGGCCACCGACCGGCCGACGGCCGCCGCGATCACCAACGTCCTTCCCCTCCAGGAGGAGTGCGCCGGCGCCATCTGGCGGGTCGGCGCGAGCTGGTTCGCCGTCACGCCGTACGGCGTGGTGCTGCCGCACGGCAACGGCCCGCAGCGGCTGTCCTGCTGGTCGCCCGAGGACGGCGCACTGACCGAACTCGCCGAGGGCTGGAGCAGGTTCCAGGGCGACCTCTGGTCCGACGGCGCACGCATCCTGGTCCGGGCCGCCGACCCGGCCCTCGGCTCGGCCCTGCTGTCGGTGCCCCTGGCACCCGGCTCCGGCCCGGCCCGGCGCACCAGGCCCACGTCCGAGGATCCGCTGGCCGCCTGGCATCCCCGGCCCGAGCGCCGCACCGTGTACGACGCGCAGGGCCGGCCCGTGCACTTCGTGCTGCACCGGCCCACCCACCCCACCGCCACCGCACCGGAGGGCGAACTGCCGCCGCTGCTGGTCCAGGTGCACGGCGGCCCGACGAGTTCCACCGGCGTCACCGCCGACTTGGAGTACTCCTTCTTCACGAGCCGCGGCTTCACCGTCGCGGACGTCGACTACGGCGGCTCCACCGGCTACGGCAGGGCCTACCGCGACCGGCTGCGCGGCCAGTGGGGGGTGGTGGACGTCGACGACTGCGTCACCGTCGCGCGCGCACTGGCCGCCGAGGGCCTGGCCGATCCCGCCCGTACGGCAGTGCGCGGCGGCTCGGCCGGCGGCTGGACCACCCTGGCCTGCCTGACCCACACCGACGTCTTCTGCGCGGGCACGGTCCTGTACCCGATCAGCGAACCGGCACAGTGGCGGGCCGAGCAGACCCACGACTTCGAGTCCCGCTACGTGGACACCCTCGTCGGCGTCCTCCCGCAGGACCGGGCCCGATTCGACAAGGTCTCACCCGCCGCGAACGCCGACCGCATCACCGCGCCGCTGGTGATGCTCCAGGGCGCGGACGATTTCATCTGCCGCCCGGACCAGGCCACGCGCATCGTCGACAACCTGGCCGCACGCGGAGTGTGGCACCGCTTCCTGCTCTTCGAGGGCGAGGGCCACGGCTTCCGCCGGGCCGACAGCGTCCGCCGCTCCCTGCTGGCCGAGGTCGCCCTCTACCGCGAAGTCTTCGGCGCCCACATCGCCCCCGACGTCCTTGTGGACGCCGACGCCCTGTGATGCCGGGCGCCCCGGTGTGTTACTCCGCGGGGGAGGGCTGCTTCTCTTCTCCCCTGGCGCTCTGCCCGGGCGCGTCGGGGGAGGTGTAGAAGACCGAGGAGCCCTGCTTGGTGCGCTGGGCGAGGTTCCTGGCCACGAGTCCTTCGAGGGCGGTCCGCACCACGGTGGTCTTGATGCCGCGTTCGGGGTGGGACTTGCCGAGTGCGCTGGTGACTTCTGCCGCGGAGCGGGGCTCGTTCTGCTCGGCGAGGTGGCTGCGGACGAGTTCGACGAGGGTGGGCTTGGCCGCGGCCTTCGCGGCGGTGTCCTTGGCCTGGGGGGAACCGGCCGCGGCCTTCTTGGCCGTGGTGCGGCTCGGCGCGGCGGGGGACTTGCGGGCACGCGCCTGCTTCGCCGCCTTCGACTTGGCCGCGGGCTTGCGGGGAGAAGGCACGGCGACGCTGTCGGCGCCGGCCGTGGGCCGAGCGGGCGCCGCGGCTGTGCCGAGCGCCTGCTGCACGTTCACCAGCACCGCGTGGTCGCGCTGCAGGGCGGCCAACTGCGCTTCCAGCGCGCTGATTTCCTCGCGGAGGCGGTCCTGTTCCTTGACGTTGCTCTCGAGGTCACTGCTCACCTGCGCGATGTACTGCGAGGCGAGCTCGGAGGTGGAGACGGTGTTCTCGGGCATGGAACTCACTCTTCCTCGATGTGCGCCGGCGTGGGAAGGCGCCGTCTGCGACAGGGTTGTGCGACAGCCGATTGCAGCTGCTATCAGGCTTCAGAGTAGGCATAGTACGGAGACCGCGGCCCTTATTGCTCCTCCTGCGACCCTTTCGGGTTCGCAACTGCTTCACGACGAAGCGGTGGTGAGGCCGTCAGGTCTCGGCGGACATGCCGCACAACAGCCGGGTGACGGTGCGGGCCGGTGCGCTCACCGACCTCGCCGGCTCCCGGCGTGGCTCACAGCTTGAGGCTGAACCACGTCGTCTTGCCCTGGTCCATCGGCCGTACACCCCAGTCGTCGGCGAGGGCCCGCACGAGGAGCAGGCCGCGCCCGGACTCCTCGTCCTCCGCCGCGAGGCGCGGCTGGGGCAGGGTGGGGCTGCGGTCGCTGATCTCCACGGTGAGATCCGTGTCCGTGCGGCACACGTGTACGCCGATGGGGCCCTGGGCGTGCTGCACGGCGTTGGTGAGGACCTCGGAGAGCAGGAGGAGCGCGTCGTCCGCCGCACCCGCACAGCCCCACGAGCTCAGTGACTTGGCGAGGAACTCGCGGCCGGCCGGCACGGACGCCGGCGCGGAGGGCAGGTGTGTGGTGGCCGTGTCCAGCGGGGCGGCGGGCAGTTGTGTCAGCAGCAACGTGACATCGTCGTGGCCGTCCGCGTCGGGCAGCAGCGCCGACAGGACATGATCGGCGGCCGCCTCCAGCTCGGGAGCCGTGGTCGGCAGCTCGTCCAGGGTGGCGACGAGCTGAGCGAGCTGGTCCTCGATGTCGGTTCCGGGGGTCTCTATCAGGCCGTCGGTGTAGAGCACGAGGGTGGCGCCGGGCTCGAGGGTGCTGCAGCACTGCTCGTAGATCACCCCTCCGACACCGAGGGGGGCGTTCACGGGTGCCGGAAGCGTCCGGGTGCGTGTGCCGGGGACGGCGACGAGGACCGGCAGGTGGCCGGCGGAACACACGGTCACCTCGCCCGTGTCGGCGGCGATGACCAGATAGCAGCAGGTGACCAGCTGGTCGGGGACATCGAGGTCGGCGACGACGGTGTCCATCGCCTGCATCAGCTGCCGCGGCGGGAGCCCGGTCTTGGCCAACGCGTGTGCGGCTGACCGGAGTTGTCCCATCACGGCCGCGGCCTCGAGACCCCGGCCCATCACATCACCGATCAGCACACCCACCCGGCCGGCGCCCAGCGGGACGAGGTCGAACCAGTCGCCGCCGACTCCGGCCCCCTGGGTCGCGGGCCGGTAGCGGCTGGCGGTGGCGAGGCCGGGGATGGCGGGCGGCGTGCCCATCAGACTGCGCTGCAGGGTCAGGGCGATGTGCCGCTGCTGCTCGTACAGTTCCGTCAGCTCCGCCTCGGCGCGCTTGCGGTCGCTGATGTCCCGGACGATCGCGCACGCCCCGACGACCGCCCCGTCCGCCGCGCGGGTCGGCCACAGGGTGACGTCGACGTCCAGCAAGTCCCCCGAGCGGGTGAGCCGCAACGTCTCGAAGTGCTCGACCTTCTCGCCCTGGCGCAGCCGCTCCAGGAGCGCGGTGATCTCGTGCTTCCTGGGGGCGGGTGCCAGCACGGAGACGTGCTGTCCCAGGACCTCCTCCGCCGTGAACCCGTACAGCCGCTGCGCCGCCGCGTTCCAGTACGTGATGCGGCCGTCGAGGGTCTTCGCGAGGATCGCGTCCTGCGAGGACTCGACCAGCGCGGCGAGTTCGGTGATGCGCTCCTCGGCGGCTTTGCGTTCGCTGACGTCGCGTACGGCGGCGGAGACGAGGAGGCCGTCGGTGGTCTCCAGGGGGCTGAGGCTGATTTCGACGGGGAACTCGGTGCCGTCTTTGCGTAGTCCGTACAGGTCGAGTCCGGCGCCCATGGGGCGGACCTGCTGGTTGTGGGCGTAGCCGTTGCGGTGGTGGGTGTGGTGGGCGCGGAAGCGGCCGGGGACGAGGAGTTCGACGGGGTGGCCGAGGAGTTCTTCGCGCTGGTAGCCGAAGAGGGCTTCGGTCTGGGCGTTGACGAGGCGGATGGTGCCGGTGTCGTCGACGATGACCATGGCGTCCGGCGCCGCCTCCAGCAGCCCCCGGAACCTCTCCTCGGCGGCTTTGCGTTCGCTGACGTCGCGTACGGCGGCGGAGACGAGGAGGCCGTCGGTGGTCTCCAGGGGGCTGAGGCTGATTTCGACGGGGAACTCGGTGCCGTCTTTGCGTAGTCCGTACAGGTCGAGTCCGGCGCCCATGGGGCGGACCTGCTGGTTGTGGGCGTAGCCGTTGCGGTGGTGGGTGTGGTGGGCGCGGAAGCGGCCGGGGACGAGGAGTTCGACGGGGTGGCCGAGGAGTTCTTCGCGCTGGTAGCCGAAGAGGGCTTCGGTCTGGGCGTTGACGAGGCGGATGGTGCCGGTGTCGTCGACGATGACCATGGCGTCCGGCGCCGCCTCCAGCAGCCCCCGGAACCTCTCCTCGGCGGCACCGGGAACGCCACCGAGGGCCCGCGCGCCGCACGGGCACGGGCCCGGATCCACCGTGCCGACGGGATTGGACGGTGCCGGTTCGATCAGGTCGTTCATGCTCGTCATCGCCCCCCGGGCTCACGTTGAGACAGGTCATCCCAACGCACGGCTCGCGGTCCCGCCGCGACAAGTCGTGTAGTGGACCCCCAGTGCCCGAAGTTGTCCGCACACGACGACGCCGGTGACCGTTCCCTGCCCGCGTCCGCCTGGTCGTGCTTGGTCACGTCATGTGATCGCGCCTGGTGGTGGGCGGCCTCGTGGGGTGGTGCCGCGGGCCGGTCCACGGCGGCCACGGCCGGCCCGGCCGGCTCGGACACGCTGACCGCCGCGCCGTACGCCCTGGCGCGGGGGCCTGCCCATGACCGGCCGAGCGCGTAGGGTGACAGGGAACGCGCGATGATGACGGCGTCGGGAGGCGCCGGGAGGAATCTCGCCATGGTGCACGATCCGTCCAACGATGGCCCGCGATCGGAATCCCGTCCGGTCGGCGAGGCGTGGCACGCGACCCGGGACGGAGTGACCGCCCATGTGTCGCCGCTGGTTCTCGACCCCCGACGGCTGCGGCAGCTGCTCGGCACGGTCGCGGCGATGAGCCGGGACACGGACACCCGCAGCGTGCTGCACCACATCGTGGAGGCGGCCGCCGACCTCGTCGGCGCCCGCTACGGGGCCCTGGGCGTGCTCTCGGAGAGCGGCGAGGTGATGGACCTGCTCACCGTGGGCATCGACGATCCGCAGCTGTGCGCTGCCATGGGCCTGCCCCAGGGCCACGGCCTGCTGCACAGCCTGGTGGACGACCGGCGGCCGCTGCGGGTGGCGGACGTGGCCCGGCACCCTCGGTCCGCCGGGTTTCCGCCCGGGCACCCGGTCATGCGCACCCTGCTCGGCGTTCCGCTGATGGTGCGCGGGACCGTGTACGGCGATCTCTACCTCGCCGACAAGACGGACGGTACGCCGTTCGACGACGACGACCAGCAGCTGCTGACCGCGCTGGCCAGTGCCGCGAGCGTCAGCATCGAGAACGCCCGACTGTACGCACACGCAACTCGCGCCGCCGAGCACTTCCAGCGCCGCATGCTGCCCGTGCTCCCGGACCTGGCGCCGTTGCTGGCCGAGGCCCGCTACGAGCCCGCGTCCGAGCTGCTCCGGCTGGGCGGGGACTGGTACGACGCCATGGTCCTGCCCGACGGTGCGACCTGCGTGGTGGTGGGCGACGTGACCGGCCACGACGTCGAGGCCGCCCCGCTGATGAGCCAGATCCGCAACATGCTCCGGGCACTCGCCTTCGACCGGTGCGAGCCGCCCGGCGTGGTCGTGTCGCGCCTGGACCACGCCCTGACGATGTTCGAGGACCCGCCGACCGCCACCCTCGTGCTCGGCCGCCTCGAACGGACCGGTGACGGACACGCCTTCTGCTGGAGCAACGCCGGGCACCCGCCCCCGCTGCTCATCGGGGCGGACGGCACCACCGGCTACCTGGCCCCCGCCCGCCACGGGATCCCCGTGGGCATCGACCCCTCCGTCCCACGCTTCAGCCACACGCATCCCATCCCGCCCGGTGCCACGCTGCTGCTCTTCACCGACGGGCTGGTCGAGCGCCGCGGCCAGGACATCGACACCGGCCTGGCGCAGCTGGCCGCGCAGGCGGGTTCCCTGGCCGGGGCTCCGCTGGAGGAGCTGTGCGACGCCCTGATCACCCACAGCCGGCAGGTGTCCGAGGACGATGTCGCCGTCCTCGCCCTCCGCGCCCTGGACGCTCCTCAGCCGGGCGCGGGGTGCGGCCAGTGAGCGAGGCCGCCGAGCGCGGGAGCGGTTCGGGTCGCCTCCTCCACCGACGGGTAGATGTCGTAGCTCTCTCGCATGCCGCTGAGGTCGAAGATCTTGAGCATCCGGGGGGAGACGCACGCGATGCGCAGCGAGCCGTCGTGTTCACGGATGCGCTTCGTGACCGCCACGATCACGCCCAGGCCCATGGAATCCATGAAGGGGACGAAGCCGAGGTCGAGGACGAAGTGGCGGTGTCCCTCGTGGAGAAGCCTGATCACCGCGTCACGGACCATGGGGGCCGTGTGGGCGTCCAGATCCCCGTCGACCTCGACAACGGTCCAGCCGTTCACCACGTAGTAGCTGGCCATCATGCTCTCGTGCCGGATGATGTTCGTTCGCATGGCCAACCCTCTTCACGAGTACGGGCCTGCCGTGTTGCGGCGCCGGCGTGTGCCAGTGGCGCATTCATTTTATCCAGCCGGATCCCCGGCAGCGCGTCTGCCCGATCCCGCCCGGCCGGCCGGCCGCCGTCCCGACCCCCGTCGCGTTCGTGCCTGACATGAGGGAGCACAGGTGCGGTGTGAGACTGGGCACGGAAGGGGTGATGCCCGTGTCGGACGCGCCGCACCAGTTCCCCGGTCCGGACACCGCCGTCGACGAGCACGGGCTGGAGGATCTCATCATCGAGGCCCAGACGGCCCTGCCCGTGGAGCTGCCGGCCCTGGCGAACCGGTGCGCCTCGGTGCTCGGTCTGGATGCCGTGGCGATCTACCTCGTCGACCTGCAACAGCGACTGCTCGTCCCGCTCGACGAGAGCCTGGAGCCGCTTGTGGTGAACCGCTCGTCGGCCGGCTGGGCGTACCGCACGGTCGCCCCGCGGGTGGCCGAGGCCGAGGACGGCCTGATCGTCTGGATGCCGCTGGTCGACGGTTCGGAGCGGCTGGGCGTGCTGGCCGTGCGAACCGCCTCGCTCGACGTGGTGCGGATGCGCCGCAGCCGGATACTGGCCCACCTGCTCGCCATGCTGATCACCTCCAAGCGCGCCTACAGCGACTGGCTCGCCGCGCGCACCCGCACCGCGACCATGCGGCTGCCCGCCGAGATGCTGCGGGCCTTCCTGCCGCCCCACACCGTCGGCAGCACCCGGTGCGTGTCGACCGCGGTCCTGGAACCGGCGTACGACGTCGCCGGGGACGCCTTCGACCACTCGGTGGTCAAGAACGTGCTGCACACCATGATCCTCGACTCCATGGGGCACGATCTGACCGCCGGTCTGACCACGTCGGTCGCCATGGCGGCGGCGCGCAACGCGCGCCGCGGCGGAGGGGGGCTGGCCGACGCAGTCAGCGCCGTCGACGAGGCGCTCGCCCAGTGGCTGCCCGACCAGTTCTGCACCGGCGTGCTGTGCCTGCTCGACGCCGAGGCCGGGGTGCTGCGCTGGGTCAACTGCGGACACCCGCCGCCGCTGCTGATCCGTGCCGAGCGGGTGCTCGCCGGGGCGCTGGACAGCCCCCCGCAGCCGCCGCTCGGCCTGGCCGGCCCATTCGCCCCGGGGGCCCGGAAGGTCCACGAGTCGAAACTGGAACCGGGTGACTGCGTCCTGCTGTACACCGACGGTGTCGTGGAGGCGCGCGGCGCGGACGGAGCCGAGTTCGGTCTCGACCGGTTCACCGACTTCATCATCCGCTCGAACGCCGCCGGACAGCGCCCGGCCGAGGTGCTGCGGCTCCTCATCGAAGCGGTCCTCGAATACCAGTGCGACCGGCTGCGGGACGACGCGACCATCGTGCTCTTCGAATGGCGCCCGCAGTACCAGTGACGCGGCACTGCGCCGACGCGTCGAAGAGGTGCGGGCCGAGGCCCCCGACGGGAGCGGCGACCGAGGTCCCGAGCCGCCGGATCGCCGATCGAGGCACCCCGTTTTCGGCCGTCGTGTGGTCGTTCTGCACCTGGCTGATCCCGCTCCTGCTCGCCCTGGGCGTGTGGCGGCACGTGCTGCACCGCGTACCGCCGCACTACGAGACGAGCCTGTGGAGCATGGTCTTCCCGGTCGGCATGTACGGGGTGGCGGCCCGGGAACTGGGCGAGGCGGCAGGCTGGCGCTGGATGACCGCGGCCGGCGCCGACGAGGCGCGGGCGGCGCAGGCGGTGTGGGCGACGGTCTTCGCCGGGATGCTCGCCGCACCCTTCACCGCGCTCGACGCACCCAGGGGCCAGGAGCCGAGTGACGCCATGTACGTGAGACAGTTTGTGCGATTGGCCGGTTGTGGTCCAGGCAGTCGCCCCCAAGACTGACCGTGTCCGGATCCCGACGTGAACCCTGTACCCCGTCCGCAGCGGGGCCCGCAGGTGTGCAGGCTGGCGTGAGAAGGGGGTGGCTCGGTGGCCACGGCGGCGGTCCAGCCCACCGGCAAGGCCGCGAGCGCGCCGCCCCGACGCCTGGCCTGCACACCGGCCACCGCACTTCGGCCCGTCGGGCTTCTGGCCTGCCATGTATATGGGCTGACGGCGTGTCGGACCCGTTCGGCTCGGCCGTCGGCAGAGCATGGTGCCCACCGCCCCCACGGCCGGCCACGCGAGGCACCGGGGGATGCAGGGCACCAGTAGGCAACTGCAGCATCCGAGGAGGCGAATGGTGTGAGCACCGACCGGGCCGATGCCGCGGCGGAACGGCTGATGCGTACCGCGCAGTACTTCTTCCCCGGTACGCAGTCACCCGACCGGAGGATGCTGTACCGCGAGGGCGGCCGGGAGGCGGAGGAGTTCTACCGCGAGCGGTGGCGCCACGACCGGGAGGTGCGCTCCACGCACGGCGTGAACTGCACCGGGTCGTGCTCGTGGCGGGTGTTCGTCAAGGACGGCCTGATCACCTGGGAGACGCAAGCGACCGACTACCCCTCGGTCGGCCCGGACTCGCCGGAGTATGAGCCGCGGGGCTGCCCGCGCGGGGCGTCGTTCTCCTGGTACACCTACTCGCCCACTCGCATCCGCTACCCGTATGTGCGCGGTCCGCTCCTCCAGTTGTGGCGGCGGGCGAAGGAGCAACACCCCGACCCGGTGGAGGCGTGGGAGTGGCTGACCTCGGATCCCGAGCGGTGCACGGCGTACAAGCGGGCGCGCGGCAAGGGCGGCTTCGTGCGGTGCACCTGGCGCGAGGTCACGGAACTGGTTGCGGCGGCGCAGGTGCACACGGTCAAGCGGTTCGGTCCCGACCGCATCGTGGGTTTCTCCCCGATCCCGGCGATGTCGATGGCCTCGTACGGGGCGGGTACCCGCTACCTGTCGATGATCGGCGGCACGATCTCCTCCTTCTACGACTGGTACGCCGACCTGCCCATGGCCTCACCCCAGGTGTTCGGTGACCAGACGGACGTGCCGGAGTCCGGCGACTGGTGGAACGCCGGCTACCTGATCGTGTGGGGCACGAATCTGCCGATCACCCGGACTCCGGACGCGCACTTCATGACCGAGGCCCGTTACAGGGGGCAGAAGGTGGTAGTGGTCTCCCCGGACTACGGGGATCACACCAAGTTCGCCGACGACTGGCTCGCAGCGGTCCCCGGTACCGACGGCGCGCTGGCGATGGCCATGGGCCACGTGATCCTGAGCGAGTTCTACCGCGATCGGCAGGTGCCGTACTTCACCGAGTACGCCAAGACCTACACGGACCTGCCGTTCCTGGTGCGGCTGCGCGAACGCGACGGGGAGAACGGGAGGGCGTACGTCCCGGACAAGTTCCTCACCGCCGCCGACCTGCCCGGCCAGGAGACGGAGGCGGCCGAGTTCAAGACCGTGCTGCTGGACGCGCGTACCGGTGAACCCGTCGTGCCGAACGGCTCGCTGGGCTTTCGTTGGGCGTTCCCGGAGGATGCCCAGGAGCCGCGGTGGAACCTGCGCCTGGACGGCGTCGACCCGTTGTTGTCCCTGCACCAGCGCCCCGGCGGCGAGGCGGTGGCGGTGGACCTGCCCCGCTTCGACGCCGGCCCCGGCGAGTCGGGGGGAGTGCTACGGCGCGGCGTGCCGGCGGCCCGGGTCGCAGGCCATCTGGTGACCACCGTGTTCGATCTGGTGCTCGCCCAGTACGGGGTGGCCCGCGCGGGCCTGCCCGGCCGGTGGCCGAGCGGTTACGACGACGCGGACAGCCCGTACACACCGGCCTGGCAGGAGGCGATCACCTCTGTGCCGGCGAAGGCAGCCGCCCGGGTGGCGCGGGAGTTCGCGCGCAACGCCGAGCGCACCGGCGGCCGTTCGATGATCGCGATGGGAGCGGGCACCAACCACTGGTTCCACTCGGACCAGATCTACCGGGCCTTCCTCTCCCTGGTGATGCTGACGGGCAGCCAGGGCGTCAACGGCGGCGGCTGGGCGCACTACGTCGGCCAGGAGAAGGTGCGCCCACTGACGGGCTGGTCCCATCTCGCGTTCGGCCTGGACTGGCAGCGGCCCACCCGACACATGGTGGGCACCCCGCTGTTCTGGCTGGCCACCGACCAGTGGCGCTACGAGGCGTTCCCCGCCGACACCCTGGCCAGCCCCCTCGGGCAGGGCCGGCTGGCGGGACGCACCCTGCCGGACTGCAACGCGCTGGCCGCCCGGCTGGGCTGGATGCCCTCCCACCCGGCGTTCGACCGCAACCCGCTGGACGTGTGCGACGAAGCCGAACGTGCGGGAAAGGAGGTCTCCGACCACGTCGTCGACGAACTGAAGGCAGGACGGCTCAGGTTCGCCGCCGAGGACCCCGACGATCCCGCGAACTTCCCCCGCGTCCTGCTCATCTGGCGGGCGAACCTGTTCGCCTCGTCGATGAAGGGCCACGAGTACATGCTGCGGCACCTGCTCGGCACCGACGACGCGGTGACCGCCGCCGAGACCCCGCCGGAACTGCGGCCCAGGGACGTCACCTGGCGCGAGCAGGCCCCAGTCGGCAAGCTCGACCTGTCGGTTGCGGTCGACTTCCGCATGACCAGCACCTGCCTGTTCTCCGACGTCGTGCTGCCTGCGGCGACCTGGTACGAGAAGTACGACCTGTCCTCCACCGACATGCACCCCTTCGTGCACGCCTTCAACCCGGCCATCGCACCCCCGTGGCAGACCCGCACCGACTTCGACATCTTCCACACCGTCGCCGCCGAGTTCTCCCGCCTGGCCGAAACCCACCTCGGGGTGCGCCGGGACGTCATCGCGGCCCCGCTCGCTCACGACACGGCGGACGAGATGGCGCAGCCGCACGGCCGATTCCTCGACTGGAAGGCCGGCGAGTGCGAGCCGGTACCTGGCCGCACCATGCCGAAACTGATCGTGGTGGATCGGGACTACACCAAGGTCGCCGAGAAGATGGCCGCCGTCGGACCACTGCTCGACACGCTTGGCACCACCACCAAGGGCCTCACCTGGAAACCCGACCAGGAGATCGACTACCTGCGCTCCCGCAACGGCACCGTCCGCGGCGGCATCGCCGACGGGCGTCCCTCGATCGCCCGCGACGACCAGTTCTGCGAGGCGATCCTCGCCCTGTCCGGGACCACCAACGGCCGCCTGGCCGTTCGATCGTTGCGCGCGCTGGAGGAGCGCACCGGCGTGGACCTGGCCGACCTGGCCGAGGAACGCTCCGGCGACCGGATCACCTTCGAGGACACCCGCACCCAGCCCCGCGCGGTGATCACCTCCGCGGAGTGGTCGGGTACCGAGTCCGGCGGCCGCCGCTACTCCCCGTTCACCGTCAACGTCGAACGCCTCAAGCCCTGGCACACCCTCACCGGCCGCCAGCACTTCTTCCTCGACCACGACTGGATGGCCGAGTTCGGCGAACAGCTCCCCGTCTACCGGCCGCCGCTGAACATGCTGGCGCACTTCGGCGACCCGATCCGCTCACCGGATGGTCACCCTGAACTCGTGGTGCGTTACCTGACCCCGCACTCGAAGTGGTCGATCCACTCCGAGTACCAGGAGAACCTGCACATGCTGACCCTCTTCCGCGGCGGGCCGGTGATCTGGATGAGCCCGAAGGACGCGGAGAAGATCGGCGTGGCGGACAACGACTGGATCGAGGCGTACAACCGCAACGGCGTGGTCGCCTGCCGCGCGGTGGTCACCCACCGCATGCCGGAAGGCACGGTGTACATGTACCACACCATGGACCGGCACCTGAACGTGCCGAAGACGGAGACCTCCGGGCTGCACGGCGGCGGCGACAACTCCCTCACCCGCCTGCTGATCAAACCGACTCATCTCATCGGCGGCTACGCCCAGTTCTCCTACGGCTTCAACTACATCGGCCCCACCGGCAACCAACGTGACGAGATCACCGTCATCCGGCGGCGCAGCCAGGAGGTGGACTTCTGATGAGGGTCATGGCGCAGGTGGCGATGGTGATGAACCTCGACAAGTGCATCGGCTGCCACACCTGCTCGGTCACCTGCAAGCAGACCTGGACCAACCGGCCCGGATCGGAGTACGTCTGGTTCAACAACGTCGAGACCAAGCCGGGCGCCGGCTACCCGCGCCGCTACGAGGACCAGGAGAAGTGGAAGGGCGGCTGGACCCTCAACCGCCGGGGCAGGCTGAAGCTCAAGGCCGGCGGCCGGCTGCGCAAACTGGCCACCATCTTCTACAACCCCGACCTGCCCTCGCTCGACGACTTCTACGAACCGTGGACCTACGACTACCAGAGCCTGACCACCGCACCGCTGTCCGACAGCTTCACCAGCGCCCGGCCCAAGTCCCAGCTGACCGGCCGGGACATGCGGCCCGTGCACGGCCCGAACTGGGACGACGACCTCGCCGGAGCCGCCGAGTACGCCACCACTGACCCCAACCTGGAGGGCCTTTCGGAGCGGGTGCGGATGGAGTTCGAGCACACGTTCATGTTCTACCTGCCCCGAATCTGCGAGCACTGCCTCAACCCCTCGTGCGTCGCCTCCTGCCCCTCGGGGGCCATGTACAAGCGGGAGGAGGACGGCATCGTCCTGGTCGACCAGGACCGCTGCCGCGGCTGGCGATTCTGCGTCTCCGGCTGCCCCTACAAGAAGGTCTACTTCAACCACCGCACAGGCAAGGCCGAGAAGTGCACCTTCTGCTACCCGCGCATCGAGGCCGGGCAGCCCACGATCTGCTCCGAGACCTGCGTGGGCCGACTGCGCCACCTCGGCGTCATGCTCTACGACGCCGACGCCGTCCTTCAGGCCGCCTCGGTCAAGGACGACAAGGACCTGTACGAGGCCCAGCTGTCCGTCTTCCTCGACCCAGAGGACCCCGAGGTGCAAGCGGCGGCCGAACGTGTCGGCATCGCTCACGACTGGATCGTGGCCGCCCGGCGGTCCCCGGTGTACGCGCTGATCAAGAAGCATCGGGTGGCGCTGCCGCTGCACCCGGAGTACCGCACCATGCCCATGGTCTGGTACGTCCCGCCGCTCTCCCCGGTCACCGACGCGGTGCACGCCACCGGTTACCACGACGACGACCCCGACCGCGTGTTCGCCGCCATCGACGCCCTGCGTATCCCCGTGGAGTACCTGGCCAACCTCTTCACGGCCGGGGACACCACGATCGTCGAAGGAGTGCTGCGCAAGCTGACCACCATGCGCGCCCACATGCGCGCTCAGCAGCTCGGCGACCAGCCCGACCAGGTACTGCTCGACTCGGTCGGTGCGAGCGCCGCCGACATCGAGGACCTGTACCGGCTGCTGGCCATCGCCAAGTACGACGACCGCTACGTCATCCCCAGGGTGCATGCCGAGGGATCCGGCGCCCTGATGGCCCAGCACTGCTCTCTCGACTACCCCGGCGGGGTAGCCGATCTCGCCGCCCATAGCGAGGACCGGCGAACGGCCGCTCCGCCACCCCTGCCGGGTCTGGCCCCACCAGGTGGCGGCAGCCAGTTCCGCGACAGCGACGGGCAGGTGCGTTTCAACCTCCTCGGCTGGAACGGCAATGGCCCCGCCCCCGGCCTCTTCGGCGGCGACGGGGGCAGCCGGTGAGCCCCCGCGGTATCCGACAGACGGCGGCCGACACACCGCTGGTGCACCGCATCGCCTCGGTCCTGCTGCGCTACCCGGACGAGCGGATGCTCGCCTGCCTCGACGACGTCGCCGCCGCACTGCCCGCCCTTGCCAACTCCGCCGACCGCAACCGGCTCACCGCCGCCTGCGACCACCTGCGACGCCTGCCCCCCACCGAGGCCGCCCAGCAGTACGTGGACACCTTCGATCACACCCGCCGCCGCAGCCTGCACCTGACCTACTACCGGCACGGCGACACCCGTGCCCGCGGCATGGCCCTGCTCGCCCTCAAACACGCCTACCGACAGGCCGGCCACGAACCGCCCGAAGCGGAGCTGCCGGACTTCCTGCCACTGATCCTGGAATTCGCCGCCCTCGCCCCCGCACCCGGCCGCCGCATCCTGCTGCAGTGCCAGGCCGGCCTCGAACTGCTCCGCCAGGCCCTCCACGAGCACTCCACTTGGTACGCCGGTGTCCTCGACACGCTCTGCGGACGCCTGCCCGGACCAACCCGGCGCGAGCGCGACGCCTGGCACCGGCTGGCCGTCCAGGGACCACCAGGCGAACAGGTCGGCCTGCAACCCTTCGGCCCACCAGAACAGACCGGACTGGATCCCCACCCCGCGCCCCGGCAACCGGTGTTGCTCCCTTACCCGACCACGAGAGCATTCCTGAGCGCCAAGGAGAGCCGATGAGCTCCTGGGACCTGTGGTGGTGGGTCATCCTGCCCTACCTCGCCCTCGCCGTCTTCGTCGTCGGCCACGTCTGGCGCTGGCGCTACGACCAGTTCGGCTGGACCAGCCGCTCCAGCCAGCTCCAGGAGCGCCGCCTGCTGAAATGGGGCGGGCCGCTCTTCCACTACGGCACCTTCGCCGCCATTGCCGGACACGTGTTGGGCATCCTCGTCCCCGAATCGTTCACCCGATGGCTGGGCATCCCGGAGGACACCTACCGCTGGTTCTCCTCGATCGGCGGCACCGTCGCCGCGCTCGCCGTCATTTTCGGGGTGGTGATCCTCGCCTTCCGCCGCACCACGGTGCCCCGGGTGCGGGCCACCACGAGCCCGGTCGACTGGCTCGCGCTGATCCTGCTGGCGATCGTGATCGTGCTGGGCATCATCCCCACGATGGGCGTCAACCTCCTGGGATCCGGTTACGACTACCGGCAGAGCGTCGGGCTGTGGTTCCGAGGCCTGTTCGCCGGCGATCCGGACGTCGACGTGATCTCCCACGCCCCGCTCATCTACCAGATCCACGCTACCGCCGCCTGGGCCATCCTCGCCGTGTGGCCCTTCACCCGGCTGGTGCACGCCTGGAGCATCCCGCTGTGGTACCTGTGGCGCCCGTTCGTCCTCTACCGCTCCCGTACAGCGGCCCATCCCACCGAACCTGGTGCCAGCGGACGCCGCTGGCGCCGCATCGGCGTCCGCTACTGACAAGAGGAAGCGGCACACCATCCATGCAGAAGCTCTCCCTCGACGTCCGCGCCCGCGAACTTCTGGAACGAGCCGCCGCTTCCTCCACCGGCCGCGGCGCCGAGACCGTCTACGGCGGCCAGGAACACACCCTGGGCCAGACACTCATCGCCCTGCGCGCCGGTACCTTGGCGACCGTCAGCAGTGCGGCGGGGTCGAAAGATGACGGCGGCCGAGATCGCGGCACCGATCGGGTTCATCGCCCGCATCACCTTTCTGCGCGCCGGCCGCCGACCGCGACCAGCCGGCTGCAGGTCATCAGGCGGCGGGCCAGGTAGTCACGCGCCCGGCGAACTCCGGCGGGCCGGCCACGACCATGAGAGAGGCCGGCTCGCTTCCCGGGTTGGCCAAGCGGACCCGCTCGCCGGTACCGATATGAGCGGCCATGCCGGCCGACAGCGTCCGCACCTGCCCGTCATGGTGGACCTCAACCGATCCGGCCAGCGGGATGAGCACGATCTGGGAGGAGCCATGGTCGTGTTCGGGCATGCCGCCTCCCGCAGGAATCTCCACGTGCAGAACGGCGAGCTGGTCGGATGTACCGGGCGTCGTGAGCAGTGCTGCCGTCGGCCCGCCAGGGACGGGGGCGCGGTGGCGGGGTGCGGTGGCGATCTCGGCGATGTGCATCAGGTTCTCCCTTCGGGATGTGCGTGCGCGTGGCTCGCGGGCACGGCTGGGGTTATGCGGCGTCCGCGCGTTGCAGGTGGGCCAGACAGGCGTCAGGCTCGGCGAACGGCTCCAACCGGGCAGCGGCAAGAGGTGCGCCGAGTTCTTCCAACGCGCCTTGCATCAGGCCCAGATGCAGCGGGCAGACGATCGGCCCGTACTCCTCGGCCAGCTCCAGGAACGGGCAGTGCCGCAGCCGGATCGCCTCCGGTACCGCGTCGCCGACCGGTTCGGGGGCGAAGCCCAGTTCGTCCAGGAGGGCGGTGAGGCGTGCCGTCGCCTCCTCAATACTCAGGCGCCGGTATGGGGGCGGCGGTTCAGCCAGATGGCGACCCCAGGTACGGCCCGCCTCCCGGGCGTCCTCGCCCGCACCCGGCCCGGCCGAGACCAGGCGGCTGAGCAACATCTGAGCCAGCAGGCGGTAGCGGCGTACGCCCCCACGGTCCATCCCCGGACGCGGGGTGTAGACGGTGCGCGGGCGCCCTGGACCCGACGACTCGTCCAGTCTCCGCTCGGCCGCCCCCTGTGCGACCAGAGCGTCCAGGTGGAAGCGCGCGGTGTTGGCATGAACGCCGAGCCGCTCGGCCACCTCAGCCACGCCCACCGGCCCTCCCGCCTCACGCAGCAGACGCGCGATCTCCCGTCGGCGGGAACGCTCCGGCATGCTGCCCACCGCGATCACCCGTCTCCCTGCTGGGGCGGCAGCGCGGCGACCAGCGGATGGTCGCGCGCGATCAAGCCCAGCTTCGCCGCGCCGCCGGGCGAGCCGAGCTCATCGAAGAACTCCACGTTCGCCTTCGTGTACTCCGACCACTCGGATGGCACGTCGTCCTCGTAGAAGATCGCCTCCACCGGACACACCGGCTCGCACGCCCCGCAGTCCACGCACTCGTCCGGGTGGATGTACAGCGAGCGCTGCCCCTCGTAGATGCAGTCCACCGGGCATTCCTCGATGCACGCCTTGTCCTTCACATCGACACACGGCTGCGCGATCACATACGTCACGGCCCGCCTCCCATCAGCACCGGGCGGTACACCCTCACAGCAAGGTTTTTACAAATACTACATGTAATAATGGTGGCCGTCGGTGTGGGACGCCGGAAGGGAAAGAGCCGTGACGCCGTCGACCGAGATCTACATCCATGCCACCGAGACCGACCCCGCCGTTCAGGCTCAAGCCGCGATCCGGGCCGGCCACCACCGGTTGCTCGCCGCGCTCAGGGCGAAAGTCGCGCTGCTGGCCGAGTTGCACCTGGGCGCCGGTGCGCGCGAGGCGGCTCAGGTGGCGGTGACGGAGTTCTGCACCGGCGAGGTGCGCCGCCATCTGGCCGCCTCCGACCAGGCCCTGTACGCCCCGGCGGCAGGCGCGCCCGAAACCCGCCTCCTCATCAGGGCCCTGCGGACCACCGCAGTCACCCTCCACGACCGGATCGATGCCCTGTCCCGAACCGATGACACCGACGCGTCCGCCGCCCTCGCGCAGAGCATCGAAGCAGTCCTGGCCACCCACCTCGCCGTGGAAGAGACGGTGCTGCTGCCCGCACTCGCCGCCCTACCCGGCGCCGACCTCCCCACCCTGGCCGCGGACTTGACAACCCTGCTCAACGGTGGCCACCTCGATCAGCCCGCCGTCATCAACGCCACCGAACTCCCGCACGGCCGGCGCCACCCGCGCATCTTCGCCCGCTACGCCCGCCTGGCACCCGGCGAAGCCTTCACCCTGATCAACAACCACGACCCCAAGCCGCTGCGCCGCGAGTTCGAAGCCACCTACCCTGGCGACTTCACCTGGGAATACCTGGAAACCGGCCCGCAACGATGGCAGATCCGCATCGGACGGACGACGGATGACTGACGCACAAAACACCACCGCCGATACGGGCGAAACACCGAGAGGCGACGCGGGCTCATCGACGTGCCGCGCACCGAGACGACCGGCCGACGCGGCGGGATCCACAACTCGCTGACCCGCCTGCTGATCAAACCGAGCCGTCTGATCGGTGGATACGCGTAGTTGTCGTACGCCTTCCACCGCCTGGGGCCGACCGGCAACCAGCGCGACGAGGTCACCGTCGTGCGCCGCCGTACCGACCAGGTGGTGGCTACGAGCCCTGGACCCACGACTACGCGACGCCGACCAACGCGACGCTGCAGGAACACATCCCGGTGGCCCGTCCCCAGTCCCTCGTCACCGGCAAGGACATGAAGATCTCGTGGTCGGCGAGCTGGGACGACGACCTCGGCGACCATCGTCTGGTACATCCCGCCCCTGTCCCCGGTCGTCGACTGCGTCCGCGACACCGGCCAGGACGCCGAGGACCACCGCAACCTCTTCGCCGCCGTCGACGCCCTGCGCATCCCCGTCGACTACCTCGCCCAGCTCTTCACCGCCGGCGACCCCGCTCCCGTCGACAGGGCGCTGCGGCGCCTCGCCGCCATGCCACACCGGCCGTTGCCGTCAGAGGCCCGGCACCGGACGCCGCGTTCGCGGCAGGCTCATGACGTGACGGACGTCACCATCGGAACACCTTGTTCCGAATCCTGTAATCGATTCCAATCCTTTCTACGCAATCGAGTAATCGATTACACGACATCCACGAGGAGGTGGAGCGGCGATGGCGAGCATCAAGGACGTGGCCGCCGCGGCGGACGTGTCCGTCGCCACCGTCTCGCGCGTGCTGAACGACCATCCGTCGGTCAGCGCGCGCGCACGTGAGCGGGTGCTGGCCGCCGTCGAGAAGCTGGGCTACCGCCCGAACGCGGTCGCCCGCTCGCTGCGCACCGACCAGACCCGCACGCTCGGCCTGGTCATCAGCGACGTGCTCAACCCCTACTTCACCGAGCTGGCCCGGTCCGTCGAGGTGGAGGCCCGTCTGCTGGGCTACAGCGTCATCATCGGCAACGCCGACGAGCGGCCCGACCTCCAGGACCACCACGTACGGACGCTGCTGGACCGCCGGATCGACGGGCTGCTGGTCTCTCCGACCGACGGCTGCTCCCCGCTGATGGCGGACGCGGCACGGGCGGGCACGCCGATGGTCTTCGTGGACCGCTGGATCGCGGGCACGGACGTGCCGGTGGTGCGTTCCGACGGACGCGGCGCCGTACGGGATCTCGTCGCGCATCTGTACGGGCTCGGGCACCGCAGGCTGGCCATCATCGCGGGGCCCGCGGCGACCACCACCGGACGGGAGCGGATCGAGGCCTTCCGCGAGGCGCTGGCCGAGCACGGGCTGGATCTGCCCGACGCGTACATCGGGCAGGGCGACTTCCAGGCCGGAAGCGGCCGGCGGGTCACCGAGGCGTTCCTGGACCTGCCCGAGCCGCCCGAGGCCGTGTTCGCCGCCGACAACCTGATGGCGCTGGGCGCGCTGGACGCCGTACGGGCGCGCGGACTGCGCGTGCCCGACGACATCGCGCTCGTCGCGTTCGACGACATCCCGTGGTTCGTGCACACCGATCCGCCGATCACCGCGATAGCCCAGCCCACGGGCGAGCTGGGCCGCGCAGCCGTGCGCGCACTGGTCGACCGCATCGAGGGGCGCACCCCCGAGTCCGTCACCCTCCCCGCCCGGCTCGTCGTACGCCGCTCGTGCGGCGAGTCCCCCGCAACGAACAGGAGTCAGTCGTGAGCAATTCGGAGGAGTTGCTGCGCATCGAGGGCATCAGCAAGTCCTTCCCCGGGGTGGTCGCGCTCGACGGCGTCGACTTCGACCTGCGCCGGGGCGAGGTGCATGCGCTGCTCGGTGAGAACGGTGCCGGCAAGAGCACGCTCATCAAGATGCTGTCGGGCGCGCACACACCGGACGCCGGGCGCATCCTCGTCGGCGGCGAAGAGGTCCGCATCCACGGTGCGCAGGACGCCGAGCGTCTCGGAATAGCCACGATCTACCAGGAGTTCAACCTCGTCCCCGATCTGACGGTCGCGGAGAACATCTTCCTGGGCCGTCAGCCGCGCCGCTTCGGCATGATCGACCGCCGGACCATGGAGGCGGAGGCGGCCGTCCTGCTCGAGCGCGTCGGTGTGCCGGTGTCGCCCCGCGCGCGGGTGCGTGATCTGGGCATCGCGCGCCTGCAGATGGTGGAGATCGCGAAGGCCCTCAGCCTGAACGCGCGTGTGCTCATCATGGACGAGCCGACCGCCGTGCTCACCTCCGAGGAGGTCGACAAGCTCTTCGCGATCGTGCGCACCCTGCGCGAGGACGGCGTGGGCATCGTGTTCATCACCCATCACCTCGACGAGATCGCCGCGTTGGGCGACCGCGTCACCGTGATCCGTGACGGCAGGAGCGTCGGGCAGGTCCCGGCGAGCACGCCGCAGGAGGAGCTCGTACGGCTCATGGTGGGCCGCTCCATCGAGCAGCAGTACCCCCGTGAGCGGGCCGCCGCAGGCCCCGCCCTGCTGACGGTGGAGGGGCTGGCGCGTGACGGGGTCTTCCACGACATCGGCTTCGAGGTGCACGCCGGCGAGGTCGTCGGCATCGCCGGTCTGGTCGGCGCGGGCCGTACGGAGGTGGTGCGGGCCGTGTTCGGCGCGGACCCCTACGACGCGGGAACCGTCAAGGTCGCCGGCACCGTGCTGCGCCGGCACGACGTCAACGCGGCCATGGCGGCCGGCATCGGGCTCGTGCCCGAGGACCGCAAGGGTCAGGGGCTGGTGCTGGACGCGTCGGTGGAGGAGAACCTCGGCCTGGTGACCCTGCGGAGGGCGACCCGTGCCGGGCTGGTCGACCGCAGGAGCCAGCGCGCGGCCGCCGAGCGGATCGCCGGACAGCTGGGCGTGCGCATGGCAGGGCTCGCCCAGCAGGTGCGCACCCTGTCCGGAGGCAATCAGCAGAAAGTCGTCATCGGCAAGTGGCTGCTCGCCGACACCAAGGTCCTCATCCTCGACGAGCCGACGCGCGGGATCGACGTCGGCGCCAAGGTCGAGATCTACCAGCTCATCAACGAACTGACGGCCGCGGGCGCCGCCGTCCTGATGATCTCCAGCGACCTGCCCGAGGTGCTCGGCATGAGCGACCGGGTGCTGGTGATGGCCCAGGGCCGCATCGCGGGCGAACTCGACGCGGACGAGGCCACCCAGGACGCCGTGATGGCGCTCGCCGTCAGCAACCCCACTACCGGAACGGAGGCCAGCCGTGGCCACTGACACGCTCAAGAGCAAGGCGGGCGCCGGTGGCGCCACGAGCGGCCTGCGCCGCGTCCTGCTCGACAACGGCGCGCTGACCGCGCTGATCGTCCTCTTCATCGCCCTGTCGGCGCTGTCGGGCGACTTCCTCACGACCGACAACCTGCTCAACGTGGGTGTCCAGGCGGCCGTGGTGGCGATCCTCGCCTTCGGCTCCACCTTCGTGATCGTCGCGGCGGGCATCGACCTGTCGGTCGGATCGGTGGCCGCGCTGTCGTCGACCGTGCTCGCCTGGAGCGCCACCTCGCACGGCGTACCCGTCGTCCTGGCCCTCCTGCTGGCCATAGCCACCGGCATCGCGGCCGGACTGGTCAACGGCTTCCTCATCGCCTACGGCAAGCTGCCGCCGTTCATCGCGACGCTCGCCATGCTGTCGGTGGCCCGCGGCTTGTCCCTGGTGATCTCCGGAGGCGTGCCGATCCCGTTCCCGTCCTCCATCTCCCACCTCGGCGACACCGTCGGCAACTGGCTGCCCGTCCCGGTGCTGGTCATGGTCGTGATGGGGCTGATCGCCGCGCTCGTGCTCGGCCGCACCTACATCGGCCGCTCGATGTACGCGATCGGCGGCAACGAGGAGGCCGCGCGTCTGTCGGGCCTGCGGGTGAACCGGCAGAAGCTCGCCATCTACGCGCTGTCCGGCCTCTTCGCCGCGGCGGCGGGCATCGTGCTGGCCTCCCGGCTGTCCTCCGCCCAGCCCCAGGCGGCCAACGGCTACGAGCTCGACGCGATCGCGGCGGTCGTCATCGGCGGCGCCTCGCTCGCCGGCGGTACCGGCAAGGCGTCGGGCACCCTGATCGGCGCGCTGATCCTGGCCGTGCTGCGCAACGGCCTCAACCTCCTGTCGGTGTCCGCCTTCTGGCAGCAGGTCGTCATCGGGGTCGTCATCGCGCTCGCGGTGCTCCTGGACACGCTGCGCCGCAAGGCGGGGGCGACGCCCGTCGCGGCCGGCACCGGCGGCAACAAGGGCCGCCAGGCGGGCACGTACGCCCTTGCGGCGGCGGTCACCGTCGCGCTGGTGGGTGCCACCTCCTTCCTGCACAGCGGGTCCTCGGGCACCACCCCGAAGATGGGCCTGTCGCTGTCCACGCTCAACAACCCCTTCTTCGTGCAGATCCGCTCCGGCGCACAGGCCGAGGCCAAGAAGCTGGGCGTGGACCTCACCGTCACGGACGCGCAGAACGACGCCTCGCAGCAGGCCAACCAGCTGCAGAACTTCACCAGCTCCAACTTCGGCGCGATCATCGTCAACCCCGTGGACTCCGACGCGGCGAGCAACTCGGTGAAGGCCGCCGACAAGGCGAAGATCCCGGTGGTCGCCGTCGACCGCGGCGTCAACAAGGCGTCCGTGGACACCCTCGTCGCCTCCGACAACGTCGCGGGCGGTGAACTCTCCGCCAGGACGCTGGCCGAGAAGCTCGGCGGCCACGGCAAGATCGTCATCCTGCAGGGCCAGGCCGGCACCTCGGCCGCCCGCGAGCGCGCGGAAGGCTTCGCCAAGGGGCTGAAGGCATACCCGGGCATCCAGGTCGTCGCCCAGCAGCCCGCCGACTTCGACCGCACCAAGGGCCTGGACGTCATGTCCAACCTGCTGCAGGCCCACCCCGACGTCCAGGGCGTCATCGCCGCCAACGACGAGATGGCGCTCGGCGCCATCAAGGCGCTCGGCTCCAAGGCCGGCAAGTCGGTCCAGGTCATGGGCTTCGACGGCACCCCCGACGGCCTGAAGGCGGTCCAGAACGGCACCCTGTACGCCTCGGTGGCGCAGCAGCCCACCCAGCTCGGGCGGATCGCCGTCGACAACGCGCTCAAGGCCGCGCAGGGCAAGAAGGTCCAGGACGCGGTGAAGGTCCCGGTGAAGGTGGTCACGCAGCAGAACGTGGCCGGCTTCCACGGCTGACAGCGGCGCTCCGGCCGGGGGCGGGGCGCCACCACGGTGGCACCCCGCCCCCGGCCGCCTATCGGGAAGGTCCCTCTCATGTACGACTACGACCTGCTGGTCGTGGGATCCGCCAACGCCGACCTGGTCGTCGGAGTCGAGCGGCGCCCGGGCCCCGGGGAGACGGTGCTCGGCTCCGACCTGGCCGTCCATCCGGGCGGCAAGGGCGCCAACCAGGCGGTCGCGGCCGCCCGCCTCGGCGCCCGCACGGCCCTGCTGGCCCGCGTGGGCGACGACGCCCACGGCCGGATGCTGCTCGACTCGCAGCGAGCCGCCGGCGTCGACACGGCCGGCGTGCTGACGGGCGGGGCGCCGACCGGCGTCGCGCTGATCACGGTGGATCCGTCGGGGGACAACAGCATCGTGGTCTCCCCGGGCGCCAACGCGCGTCTCACACCCGAGGACGTCAAGGCCGCGGCCGGTCTGCTGCGCGCCTCCCGGGTGGTCTCCGCGCAGTTGGAGGTCCCGCTGGAGACGGTGGCGGAGGTGGTGCGCGGCCTGGCGCCGGGCAGCCGCTTCGTGCTCAATCCCTCGCCTCCGCGCCCCCTGCCCGACGAGGTCGTCGCTGCGTGCGACCCGCTGATCGTGAACGAGCACGAGGCCGAGGTCATCCTCGGCGGCACCGTCGCGGGACAGACCCCGGAGGACCGGGCGCGTGCCCTGCTCGCGCGCGGCCCGCGCTCGGTCGTCGTCACCCTGGGCGGCGAGGGCGCCCTGGTGGCGACCCGGGACGCCACCACCCGCATCGCGCCGGTGACGGTCGACGTGGTGGACACGACCGGCGCCGGCGACGCGTTCACCGCGGCGCTGGCCGTCCGCCTCGGCGCCGGGGCGAGGCTGGAGGCGGCCGCCGCCCACGCGGCACGCGTCGGCGCGCTCGCCGTCACCCGCCGTGGGGCCCAGGACTCCTACCCCACCGCCGAGGAGGTCGACGCGCTGTGAAGAAGTCGGGCATACTCAACCGCCATCTCGCGGGCGAGCTGGCCGCGTTGGGCCACACCCACCAGCTGCTGGTGTGCGACGCGGGCATGCCGATACCCCGGGGCCCGCGCGTCGTGGACCTCGCCTTCCGGGCCGGGGTGCCGTCGTTCGCCGAGGTGCTGGACGGCCTGCTCGACGAACTGGTCGTCGAAGGCGCCACGGCCGCCGAGGAGATCCGGACCGCCAATCCCGCGGCGGCCGCACTGCTGGACGGGCACTTTCCCGACCTGGCACTGGTCCCGCACGAGCAGCTCAAGGAGCTGTCGGCGGGGGCGCAGTTGATCGTACGCACGGGCGAGGCCCGCCCGTACGCGAACGTGCTGCTGCGCTGCGGGGTCTTCTTCTAGGGCCGACAGGCGGACCTTCTCCGGATCGGGGTCCCGCGTGCGCGCCGGATCGGGACGGCGCGGCAGACAGGCCGGTGAGCTGCGACAGAACACGGCCGTTGCCGCGCCTGCCGGTTGACCGTACCGGGGGGCTGGGTGCCTGTCTGTTGACCACACCGAGGTGGGCTGGGTACGTTCTCATGTGGGAACGATTCCAGTCGCGGGCGCCCTGGGGCGCCGTGCGGACACGAGGGGCGGGGCGTGGTGGCGAGAGCGTCGGGCGAGGTGCGGCTGGGCCGGCACGAGGGGCGGATCGAGATACGGACCAAGGCCTACGGCATGAGCGTGGCCGCTGATGGCCGCACGGCCGGCGTCTTCGCCCCCGGCGCGGACCCGGACGCCGATGCCCGGGGCCCCCAGGTGGCCGTCCTCCAACTGCTCGGGGCGCTGGACACGTTGGACGGGCCGGACGAGACCGCCGCAACGGCCCCACCGGTGCTCCTGCGGGAGGATCCGTACCCGGTCATCGAGGCCGGACGGCGCAGCACCCGCTGGGAGCGGGCCGCCGTACGCATCGAGTGCCGCCCGGAAGGGGTGGAACTGTCCTGGTCGGTGCGTGGCAGCGGGACACTGACGGAGGTGCACCTGCTGGCCGGGCGTTCCGTGCTGCCCGGTGCCGGCGGGTACCTGCCGAGCGGCAGTTCCTTCCGCACGCTGTTCTCGCCGAACCCCGGCGACCCCCGCCGCCTGGTGCGTGCCGCCGGCGAGAGCGCGGTCGTGGGCGTGGTGGGCGACGCCCGGCCGGGGCGCGGCCACTGGTTCTTCACCCCCGCTCCGCTGTGCCTGGCGCTGACCACCACGCCGGCAGTGGAGGACCCCGCGCACCCCGTTCCCGACGGGTGGTGGACGCTCGCCGTCGACGCCCCCATCCGGGACATGACGTTCACACAGCTCGCCTACGTCCCGGCGGACGGCGGGTTCGCCCTGCGTCTGGACTACGAGGGCCACACCAGGGTGGACGGCGAATTCCGCACACCCACTGTGGTGTTCACGCCGGGCAGCCCCGACCCGTACGAGGCGCTGCGCCGTTACCGGGCCCGGCTCGTCTCCCGCGGCTCGGCCCCGGCCGTGCCGAGGTCCCGGCGCCCCGACTGGTGGTCGGCGCCGATGTTCTGCGGCTGGGGAGCGCAGAACCACGAGGGCCGCGTCACCGGCCGGCCCGCCCAGGACCTCGCCGGCCAAGCCGCGTACGACCGCTACCTCGGGCATCTCGCCGGCCAGGGCATCGAGCCGGGCACGATCGTCATCGACGACAAGTGGCAGCTCCAGTACGGCACCTGCGAGCCGGACCCGGACAAGTGGCCCGACCTGCGGGGGTGGATCGCGGCCCGGCGCGAACGCGGGCAGCGCGTCCTGCTGTGGTGGCCCGCCTGGCTGTGGGAGGGCCTCGCCGACGAGGTGTGCGTCCGCAACCCCGAGGGCGTGCCCGTCGCACTCGACCCGGGCAGCCCTGCCGCTCGCAAGGCGCTCGAAGACGGCGTGACCCGCATGCTCGGCGACGGGCCGGGCGGCCTGGGAGCGGACGGGCTGAAGATCGACTTCACCGCCCGTACGCCCAGCGGAGCCGCACTGGCCCACCACGGTCCGCGCTGGGGGATCGCCCTGCTGCACCAGCTGCTGTCCACGGTGTACGACGCGGCCAAGCGCGTGAAGCCGGACGCGCTCGTCGTCACGCACACCCCCCACCCGGGCTTCGCCGACGTCACCGACATGGTGCGGCTCAACGACATGCTGCGCCTGGACGACCCCGAACCCGACGCCCCGATCGTGCCGCAGATGCGCCACCGGGCCGCCGTGGTCACCGCGGCCTGCCCCGACCTGCTCGTCGACACCGACGACTGGTGCGTGCCCGACCGGGAGCAGTGGCGGGCCTACCTGGCCGCCAAGCCCGACCTGGGCGTGCCCGCGCTGTACTACAGCACCCACATCGACCGCACCGGGGAACCGCTCGGTCCCGAGGACTACGCCGCCGTACGGTCCGCGTGGCACGCCTGGGACCAGCGCCGCCGCATGCACGCCTGACACCCTTCATCCGACCGGGACCACGGGAGAACCATGCTCATCGGCACGGACGTTTTCCGCTTCCAGGACACCTGCCACGTGTACGTGCTGCGCCGTGGGCGGGAGGCGGTGCTCATCGACTTCGGCAGCGGCGAGGTCCTCGACCGCCTCGGCGACTACGGAGTCGACCGGGTCACCGACGTGCTGATCACCCATCACCACCGCGACCAGGTGCAGGGTCTGGCACGGGCCGCGCGCGCCGGCATCAGGATCTGGGTCCCGCCGGTGGAGCGGGACCTCGTCGAGAACGTCGACGAGCACTGGCGTACCCGGCCGCTCGACAACGACTACGACGTGCGCCAGGACCGGTTCTCCCTGCTGGAACAGGTGCCGGTGACCGGCAGCGCGGCCGAGTACCGCACCCGCTCCTACGGGCCGTTCGAGGTGTTCACCCTCCCCACGCCCGGCCATACCGTCGGCTCCGTCAGCTACCTGGTGGAGGTCGGCGGCAAGCGCCTCGCCTTCGTCGGCGACCTGATCCACGGTGAGGGCCGGGTGTGGTCGCTGGCGGCCACCCAGTGGGCGTACACGGGCGGCGAGAGCGCCGGCATGGAGGGCGTCGCCGCCACGGCCCTGTCCTGCCGGCAACTGCTCGACCACGCGCCCGCCATGCTGCTTCCCTCGCACGGGGAGCCGGTGACACATCCGCGTGCCGCAGTGGCCCGGCTGCGGTCGAGACTCCAGGAACTGCTGGACTCACGCCGCAGACGCCCCTGGGATCTGGACGCCATGCTGGACGACCCCTGGGAACAGGTGACGCCCCACCTGCTGCGCAACCGCACCAGCAACGCGCAGACGTACGCGCTGCTCTCCGACCACGGCACGGCCCTGCTGCTGGACTTCGGATACGACCTGACCACCGGCCTGCCCGGCGGGCACGACCGCTCCAGCCGCCGGCCACTGCTGGCGTGCCTGCAGTCGCTGCGGCGCGTTCACGGCATCGACCGGGTCGAGGTGGCGCTGCCCACCCACTACCACGACGACCACGTCGCCGGATTCAACCTGCTGCGCGAGGTGGAGGGCACCGCCGTCTGGTCGCCCTCCAACGTGACCCCGGTGCTCGAGGACCCCACACGCTGGGACCTGCCCTGTCTGTGGTTCGACCCCATCCCGGTGGACCGCGATCTCCCGCTCGGCGCGCCCGTCACCTGGCGCGAGTACGAGATCGGTGTGCACGCACTGCCAGGCCACACCCTGTATGCGGCCGCGTACTCCTTCGAGGCGGACGGGCGCCGTGTCGTGGCGACCGGAGACCAGCAGACCACCGAGTGGCGGCCGGGGGAGCAGCCCGAAGTGCTCAACTACCAGTACCGCAATCGTTTCCGGATCGACGACTTCCGGCGCAGCGCCGAGCTGTACCGCGCCCTGAACCCCGAACTGATGATCAGCGGCCACTGGACGCCTCGCAAGGTCACCCCGGCCTACCTGGACATGCTCCTGGAGGAGGGCGAGCGGGTGGCGCGGCTGCACCGCGAACTGCTGCCCTCGGACATCGACTTCGACGCCGAGGGCTTCGGTGCCCGGATCACTCCCTACCGTTCGGCGGTGGAACCGGGCCGGACCCTGGTGCTTCGGGTCTGCGTGCGCAATCCCTTCCCGGCGGCGCGCACCGCCCGGGTGCGGATGGTGGTCCCGCCGGGCTGGGCGGCCCGGCCCGCCGCGCGGGAGGTGAAGCCGCAGGGGGGCGGCGAGGCCACCTTGGTGTTCGAGGTGACCGTTCCCCCGGGGGAGCGCGGTGTCCGGCGGCGGGTGGCCGCGGACCTCACCGTCGGTGGGATGCGGTTCGGACAGCAGGCCGAGGCCCTGGTCACCGTGGCGTCGCGGTGGCCGCGGGAGGACGGCGACGCGCCCGGGGGAGCGGGAGTGTGAGCCGAGGCCACCGGAGGAGGCGTTCAACTGCAGTGCGGCGCGGCGATCACGTTATTGTGCCAGCAGCGCCTTTCACCGTGCGCGGACACGGCAGCCGGACGGTGTGGAGGCAGGGCGGACATCGGGGCGAGGGGGCAGCGGCGGATGGCTGATCGCGAAAGTGGCGTACCGGTCGCCGACGGCGAAGGTGACAGGAGCACGCCCGCGGTCGGGCGACGGCGTCCCACCCTGCACGACGTGGCCAGGGAGGCGGGGACGTCCCGCTCCACCGCCTCGCGGGCGCTCAGCGGACAGGGCTATGTGGCCGCGCACATCCGAGCGGACGTGCTCGCGGCCGCCCAGCGCATCGGCTACGTTCCTGACGCTCTGGCGCGCACGCTGAAGGGGCAGCGCAGCAATGTCGTCGGGCTGCTCGTCTCCGATCTGCGCAACCAGTTCTACGCGGAGCTCGCCGCGGGCGTGGAGCACGCCCTGCGCGCGGCCGGGTACCAGATGGTGCTGGTGGACGACCACGGCGACCCCGAACAGGAACTCGACGGAGCCAAGGCGTTCGTCGCGATGCGGGCCACGGGCGTCGTGCTCACTCCAGCTGCCGCGGCAGCCACCGAACTGCTCGTCGAGCGGGGCGTGAGCGTGGTGGAGGCGGACCGGCGCTCCGGGGCCCGCGGGTGCGACTCGGTGGTCATCGACAGCGAGCTGGGTGCCCGGGAGGCCACCGAGCACCTGCTGCAACTCGGCCACCGGCGCATCGCGTTGCTGATCGACGAGACGAAGTGGGCCACCGGTGCCGAGCGGCTGCGCGGCTACCGCGCCGCCCACCGCGCCGCCGGCGTGCCCGTCGACCGGCGGCTGGTGCTCGACCTGGAGTTCCACGCCGCGGACGCCAGGTCCCGGGTGGCGGAGCTGCTGGACCGGCACCCGGACGTCACCGCGATCTTCGCCGTCAACAACCTGATGGCCGAGACGGTCTGGCTGGAGCTGCGCCGACGCGGTCTCGCCGTGCCCCGCGACGTGTCGCTGGTGTCGTTCGACGACCTGGCGTGGATGCGGATGGTGGAGCCCGGTCTCACGGCCGTGGCGCAGCCGACCTACGAGATGGGGCGCAGGGCGGCCGAGTTGCTGCTCCGGCGGATCGCCGAGCGGGAAGCCGCCGTGGAGCCCAAGAGGGGCCGGGCGGGGCGCCGCATCCAGGAGACGCTGGAACCGACGCTGGTGCTGCGCGGTTCGACCGCGGCGCCGGCCGGTTCGGCTGGAGCCTGAACCACGGCCGTCCGGGCCGCTGTCCCCGTGCGTCCCGTCCGCCCCTGGGCGTGTGACGTGCGCTGACGCACCCGGTCCCACATCAAGTGCTGCCGGAGTATTGACGGGCCTTCAACGACCTGAGTACGTTCCCATGTGGGAACGATGCCACACCGCCTCACGGCCGGACAGCACCCGCTGCCGCCACCCTCGGCGACCCCGCCCGACCTGTCCGCAGTAGCCGAGGAGGCTCGTCCCGTCCGCAGGACCACGGCCCGCCGGGCCTTTCCGGCACTGCCACGAACGGATCGAAGGACTGACACCACAGGTGAGCACCGAACCAAGCCGTGTGCTGAATTTCCCCGACGGCTTCCTCTGGGGCACGTCCACCTCCGCCTACCAGGTGGAGGGCGCCACGGACAGCGACGGACGCGGCGAGTCCGTGTGGGACCGCTTCTGCCGCGTCCCCGGGGCCGTGGAGCGCGCGGAGAGCGGCGAGGTCGCCTGCGACCACTACCACCGGGCGGCCGAGGACATCGAGCTGATGGCGGGCCTCGGCGTCAACGCCTACCGGTTCTCGCTGTCCTGGCCCCGGATCGTCCCCGACGGGCACGGCGAGGTGAACAAGCGGGGCGTCGACCACTACGACCGCCTGATCGACCAGTTGCTCGCCCGTGGCATCAGCCCGCTCGTCACCCTCTACCACTGGGACCTTCCGCAGGTGCTGCAGGAGCGCGGCGGCTGGCGGGCACGCGAGACGGCGGAGCGGTTCGCCGAGTACGCGGCCGTCTGCTTCGAGGCCTACGGCGACCGGGTGCAGGACTGGGTGACGATCAACGAACCCTGGATCGTGGGTCTCCTCGGACATCAGCTGGGTCTGCACGCACCCGGCGAGCGGGACATCGCGGGGTCGGTGCGCGCGATGCACCACCTCCTGCTGGGCCACGGCAAGGCCGTCCAGGCCCTGCGGGCGAGCCGTCCGCAGGGCAGGGCAGGCGTGGCGTTCAGCCTCTTCCCGCACGTGCCGGCCACCGCCGGCGAGGAGGACCGGCTGGCGGCCCACGCCTCCGACGGCTACGTCAACCGCTGGTTCCTCGACGCCGTGCTGAACGGCCGCTATCCCGAGGACATGCGCGAGCACTGGGAACGCGCTGCCGGCCCGCTGGACTTCGTCCGCGACGGCGACCTGCCCGTGATCGGCGCCGGCAGCGACTTCATCGGGGTCAACTACTACACGCGCCGGATCGTCAGCGCCCGCCTACAGCCCACGGACGGCCCCTTCCCCTGGCAAGTGGAGCCCGGCCAACCCGATGTGGCGCGCACCGATCTCGACTGGGAGATCGTGCCGGAAGCCCTCACCGACCTGCTGGTCCAACTCCGCGACAGCTACGGGGACGTACCGGTTCTCATCACGGAGAACGGCGCCGTCTTCAACGACGGGCCCGGCGAGGACGGCGCCGTGCACGACACGCGGCGCACCGACTTCCTGCACCGCCACCTCATCGCCGTGCACCGCGCGATCCAGCAGGGCTGCCCGGTCCGCGGCTACTTCCACTGGTCCTTGATGGACAACTTCGAGTGGGCGATGGGCTACCGGCCCCGGATGGGCCTGGTGCACGTCGACTACGCGACACAGCGCCGCACCGTCAAGGACAGCGGCCACTGGTACGCCCGGGTCGCACGCGGCAACGCGGTACCGGCCGCCGTGACCGCGTGAGCGCGACCGATCCGCCGTGGGGCGCGACGACCGTCCGCGCCCCCTTCGAAAACCGCCTTTCCGAGAAGATCCGCCACTCAATGAGGAGTTCGACATGGTCACTCGACGACGCTTTCTGGCCGGCTCGATAGGAGCGCTCGCCCTCGCTTCGGCCAGCGCCTGCGGCGGTGTCGGCGCCAAGAGCGGCACCGGGGGCGGCAAGGCCGGCGCGGGAGCGTTGTCGACCCAGGGCTTCGGCAAGCCCGACGACGTCGGGCAGGCCCGCATCAACGCGTTCAAGAGCGCCTACCCCAAGGTCAAGCTCCACATCAACGAGGGCGACTTCGACCCGCAGCAGTTCCTGTCCGCGGTGTCCAGCGGCAACGCGCCGGACCTGGTCTACCTGGACCGCGACCTCGTCGGCAGCTACGCCGCCCAGGGAGTGATCCAGCCCTTGGACGACCGGATCGCCGCCGCGGGCATCGACACCGGCGCCTACCGCAAGGCCGCGCTCGACGAGGTGACGATCGACGGGAAGGTCTACGGCGTCCCCGAGTTCTACAACACCCGCAACATCCTGGTGAACGGCAAGGCGCTCGACGAGGCAGGGCTGTCGCTGTCCGACGTGAGCACCAGCGACTGGAACCGGCTGCACACCACGGCCGCGAAGTTGTACAAGGCCGCCGGGCACCGG
This sequence comes from Streptomyces sp. AF1A, assembly GCF_047340315.1. Classification (NCBI taxonomy): domain Bacteria; kingdom Bacillati; phylum Actinomycetota; class Actinomycetes; order Kitasatosporales; family Streptomycetaceae; genus Streptomyces; species Streptomyces sp. AF1A. Next base: position 45,593 of record NZ_JBLEBI010000002.1, on the reverse strand, counting down.
ATCTCCCGCATCGGATTCGACCCCAAGCTCCCCGAGTTCCTGCCGCTCTGGGCGAAGGCCAACGGCGCGGACCTGGTCCATCCGGACGGCTCCCCGAACCTGGACGACCCGCGGATCGTCGAGGCGCTGACCTACGCCCTGAGCCTGATCGACGAGCAGGGCGGCTGGTCGCGTTTCAAGGCGTTCCGCGACACCTGGGACCTCTTCGGCTCCGGCAACCAGTTCGTCAAGGACCAGGCCGGAGCGTTCCCCTGGGAGGGCTGGTACGTCAACGTCCTGGTGCAGGCCTCGCCCAAGGTGGACCTCCGGTCGATCCCCTTCACCGACCGGCACGGCAAGCCGATCAGCTTCGAGAACGGCAGCGCGTGGTGTCTGCCGAAGGGCTCCGGCAACCCCGAAGCGGCCGTCGACTGGATGAAGGTCATGACGAGCACCGACACCTGGCTCCGGGCGGGCGCGGCCCGGCAGGCCACCGTGGAGAAGAACAAGACCATGTTCACCGGGCTGTGGACCGCGAACCAGGAGGCCGACCAGAAGGTCAAGGCGAAGTACGTCAAGGGCGGCCGGACCGGTTTCCACCAGGCCATCGAGCACTACTACGCGTCCACCGACTACGCCTTCGCCATCCAGGGCTCCAAGGCCGGCAGCGAGATCAAGACGGCCTGGCAGGAGGCGGTCAACCGGGCCCTGTCCGGTCAGCAGAAGCCGGGCGCGGCCATGAAGCAGGCCCAGGCCGAGGCGGGCAAGGCGTTCGAGGCGGCGAAGTGATGGCCACGCAGGCCACCCTCCCGCAGCCGGCCCCGGCCGCACCCCGCTCCCGCACCAGGGACTGGCGGCAGATCCGCGCCGCCTACGGCTTCATCTCCCTGTGGATCGTCGGCTTCCTCGTCTTCACGCTCGGCCCGATGATCGCCAGCCTGGTGATGTCGTTCACCGACTACAACTCGATCGGCACCGCGAAGAACGTGGGCTTCGCGAACTACCGCGAGCTGTTCCAGGACCCCAAGGTGGCCCACGCCCTGAGCAACACGCTCGTGTACGTGGCCATCTACGTGCCGACCGCCATGGCCGTGGCCCTGGGCCTGGCGATGGTGCTCAACCGGGTGGGCCGGGCGGCGGGCTTCTTCCGCACCGTCTTCTACCTGCCGGTCATGACGCCGACCGTGGCCGCGGGCGCGCTGTTCCTGCTGCTGCTCAACGGCCAGCAGGGACTGCTCAACCGCACCCTCGCCCTGGTCGGCATCAGCGGCCCCAACTGGACGACCGACACCCACTGGGTCAAGCCCGGACTCGCCATCACCATGCTCTGGGGCGTCGGTGGAATGGTCGTCATCTACCTGGCGGCCCTCCGGCAGGTGCCCAAGGAGCTCTACGAGGCCGCCGAACTCGACGGCGCCGGGCCGTGGACCAGGTTTCGGCACGTCACCATCCCGATGATCAGCGGCTCGCTGTTCTTCACCATGATCGTCCAGACCATCGCGGCGCTCCAGATGTTCGACCAGGCCTACACGATGTTCTTCGGTGCCCAGCAGAACAGCACGTACTCCAACGAGGCGGCCCTGTTCTACGTCATCTACCTGTTCCAGCAGGCGTTCCAGTTCCTGCACATGGGGTACGCGTCCGCGCTGGCCTGGCTGCTGTTCCTCATCACCATGGTCATCACCGCCGTACAAGTACGCGTCTCGCGCCGGTACGTCTACTACGAAGGCGAGAAGCACTGATGGGCATCCCACGCACCGCGGTGGCACCCGCTCCCGGCACCGACGGCGGCAGGGCCGGCGTCCCGGACGAGGCCGGCACCGCCGGCCCCGCGGCGGCCCGCAGGCGGGACCTGCGGCCCCTGCTCAGGCGCGGCCCCTACCTCGTCGTCCTGGCCCTCGCGGCCGTCGTGTTCACCTACCCGTTCATCTGGCTCGTCAGCGCCTCCCTCAAGCCGCGCACCGAGGTCTTCGACAACCTCCTGGTCCCTCAGCACGTCCAGGCGTCGAACTTCTCCGAGGTGTGGAACTACGCGCCGATACTCACGTGGCTGGGCAACAGCGTCGTGGTGGCACTGGCGGCGGCCACGACGGTGACGATCAGCAGCGCGCTGGTGGCGTTCGGCTTCGCGTACTTCCGGTTCCCGGGGCGCAACGTGCTGTTCGGGCTGGTGCTCGGCACGATGATGCTGCCCCAGGCGGTCACCCTGATCCCGGTCTACCTGATCTGGGACCACCTGGGTCTGACCGGAACCCAGGTGCCGCTGTGGGCGCAGAACATCTTCGGCTCGTCGTTCTACATCTTCCTGCTGCGCCAGTTCTTCCTGTCGCTGCCCCGGGAGGTGTTCGAGGCCGCACGTGTGGACGGCTGCAGCTTCTTCGGGCTGTTCTGGCGCATCGCCCTGCCGCTGTCCCGGCCCGCCCTGGCGATCGTCTTCGTCTTCGAGATCCAGGCCAGTTGGAGCGATCTGCTCAAGCCGCTGGTCTACCTGCAGGACACCTCGCTGTTCACGATCCCGCGCGGCCTGAAGTCGATCATCGACACGTTCGGCAACGGCGGCGAGCAGCACTGGGAGATCATCGCGACGGCCAGCCTGATCGCCACCATCCCCATGATCATCATTTTCGCCTTTGCGCAACGGCACATCATCGACGGCATCGCCACCCAGGGCCGCAAGGGCTGAAGGCCCGGGTCCGGACGGCGCTCCGGACATGAGGGCATGACGAGAACGGCCGCCGCCGGCGGCCCGAAAGGCAGATCGTGAAGCTGACCATCATCGGGGGCGGCTCGACGTACACCCCGGAAATCGTCGACGGCCTGATACGGCTGCAAGGCAGCCTGGCGGTGACGGAACTGGCCCTGCAGGACGTCTCGGAGGACCGGCTCGGCGTGCTCGCGGGGATGAGCCGGCGGATGCTGTCCGCCGGCGGTCATCCGGCCACCGTCACCACGCACACCGACGTCGGACCGGCGGCGGAGGGCGCCGACATCGTCCTGGTGCAACTGCGCGTCGGCGGCCAGACCGCGCGCCTGCGGGACGAGACCCTGCCGCTGCGGTGCGACTGCCTGGGGCAGGAGACCACGGGCGCGGGCGGGCTGGCCAAGGCACTGCGGACGGTGCCGGTGATGCTCGACATCGCCGAGCGGGTACGGGCGGTCAACCCGACCGCGTGGCTCATCGACTTCACCAACCCGGTGGGCATCGTCACCCGTGCCCTGTTGCAGGCCGGACACCGCCGCGTCGTCGGACTGTGCAGCGCAGCTGCGGTCTTCCAGCGGCACTTCGCCAAGGTGCTCGGCGTGGCCCCCGACCGCGTCGCGCTCGACCACGTGGGTCTCAACCACCTGACGTGGGAGCGGCGGGTCCTGCTCGACGGCACCGACGTGCTGCCGCGCCTGCTCGCGGAGTACGCCGACCGGGTGGCTCCGGCCACGGGGCTCCCCGCCGGCCTCGTCCGGCGACTCGGCACGGTGCCGTCGTACTACCTGCACTACTACTACAGCCACGACGAGGTCGTCGCGCGTCAGCAGAAGGACGGCGTCCGCGCCCAGGAAGTCATGGAGATCGAGGACGAGTTGCTGGCGCGGTACGCCGACGAGCGAGTGGAGACCAAGCCCGAGCTGCTGACCCGGCGCGGTGGCGCCTTCTACGCGGACGCCGCGCTGGACCTGATGGCCTCGCTGCACGGCGGAGACGGCCGCACCCACGTCGTCAACCTGCGCAACGGCACGACGCTGCCGTTCCTGCCGGCCGACGCCGTCATCGAGGTGCCCGCGACGGTCGGCGAGGACGAGGCGGTGGCCCTGCCGGTGGAGCCGCTCGAACCGCTGATCGCCGGGCTCGTCGCCCATGTCACGGCCTACGAGCACCTGGCACTGGACGCCGCCGTGCACGGCGGCCGCGACCGGGTGTTCCGCGCCCTGCTGGCGCACCCGCTGATCGGCCAGCACGCCGTCGCCGACCGGCTGACCGACCTGATCCTCGCCGCCAACCGCGACCACCTGCCGTGGGCGGCGTGATGGCCCTCGTCCTCGCGGTCGACGGCGGCAACTCCAAGACGGACGTGGCGCTGCTGAACGAGGAGGGATCGCTGCTGTCCTGGGTGCGTGGGCCGGGCAGCGCCCTCGGACCGCGGCAGACCGCCGCCGTCGTCGCACGGTTGGCCGCCCTCGCCGCACACGAGGCCGGACTGGATCCGGACGAACTCGCCGGCGTGCACGCCAGCTGCTGCCTGGCCGGGGCCGATCTGCCCGTACAGGTCGAGGCCCTGCGCACGGCCCTGACGGCCGAACGGGTCTGGGGCTCGGTGGAGGTGCGCAACGACGCCTGGGCACTGCTGCGCACCGGTGCCGCGCCGGGCGCGCCCGCGGTGGGCGTCGTGTGCGGGGCGGGACTGAAATGCGTCGCGCATGCCGAAGACCGCCGCTTCGAGTTCCCCGGGCTGGGCTGGCAGAGCGGCGATCTCAGCGGTGCGGGCGACCTCCTGGCCCGGGAGGCGGTCCGGGCCGCCGCGCGCGACGAGGACGGTCGCGGCCCGGCCACCGCTCTGCGGCAGGCGGTCTGCGACCGTCTGGCCGTCGCGTCCGTCCGGGAGGTTGCCGAGCGGCTCCTGGCCAAGGAGCTGACCGAGCGTCAGTTGGGCGTGCTGGTCCCGGTGGTGCTCTCCCTGGCCGACGCGGGCGATCCGGTGGCCTTCACCCTCGTGGACGGCCTGGCCGTGGAGGTCGCCACCCTGGCGCGCAGCGCGCGCAGGCGGTTCGCGCCGGCCTCGGCCGCCTGGACCCTGGTCCTGGGAGGCGGGCTGTTCCGGGAACCGGACGGCCGACTGCTCGCCGCGGTCCGCGCGGCCGCGCCCGGCTTGGAGGACGAGTTCCGGATCGCCGTTCCGGACGCGCCGCCCGTGGCCGGTGCCGCGCTGCTCGGGCTGGACCAGGTGGCAACGGACGCGTCCGTGGGGAGCGTGTGCCGTGCCTTCCGGGACGCCGAACCGCGCATGACCACGCCGGAGGGCGTGCCGCCCATGGCCGGGCCGCGGGAGAGGCCGCGCAGGGTCGCGGCGCAGGACGTGACGCGATGAGCCTGCACAAGGTGTTCCCCGACGCCGAAGCGCTCGGGGCGGCCCTGGCCGCCGAGATCGTCACCGGCATGGCCGACGCCGCGGTACGAGGCCGCAGGTATCTGCTCGGCTGCCCCGGCGGCCGCAGCCTGATCGGGACGTACGAGGCCGTCGCCGGCCGGCTGCGGTCCGCACCCATGGACCTGGCTCACGTCGTGATCGTGATGATGGACGACTACCTCGACGACTACCTGGACGACGTGCCCGGACCGGCGCGCCGGGTGCCGGCCGACGCGCTGCACAGCTGCGAGCGCTTCGCCCGCCTGCGGATCGCCGAGCCGTGGAGCAGGGCCGTGGGCCCGGGGCGCGGCATCCGGGAGGACCACGTGTGGGTTCCTGATCCCGGCGACCCGCCGCGCTTCGACGAGCGGATCGCGGCAGCCGGCGGCATCGACCTGTTCCTGCTGGCCACCGGCGCCTCCGACGGCCACGTCGCGTTCAACCCGCCCGGTTGCGGCCTGGCCGAAGGCACCCGTGTCGTCCGGCTCGCCGAGTCCACCCGCCGCGACAACCTGGTCACCTTCCCGCACTTCGGCACCCTGGATCAGGTGCCGCGCCGGGGAGTCAGCGTGGGACCGGCGACGATCGCCGGGCTGTCGAGGCGGGTACGGCTCGTGGCGACCGGGGCGGACAAGGCGAAGAGCGTCGCGCGCGTGCGGGCCGCCAGGCGGTGGGAGCCCGACTGGCCCGCGACGATCGTGCACGCCTCGCGGGAGGCGGAGATGTGGACCGATCCGGCGGCGGCTGCCGGCACGACGGCCGCCGAATCCCGGAGCCGCCCACGCCAGTTGGATTCCTGATCACTTGCCGCTCGCTGGTTGACGGGCCTGATCGCTATGGGTACGTTCTCATGTGGGAACGATGCCACATCCGGTCAGCACCGAGCACCACACGGGCACAACGACAACGGACGGAAGATTTGTGGCAGCGAAACACAACTCCGAAGCCGCGGAGGCCACCTCGGCGGTCCTGGGCCTGGACATCGGCGGCACCAAACTGGCGGCCGGAGTCGTCGGCGCCGACGGAACGGTCCACTCCTTCCTCGTCACGCCCACCCTGGTCCAGGAAGGCGTCCAGGCGGTCCTGGCCCGCCTGTTCGACCTGGGGGACAAGGCGGTGGACGAGTCCCGGCTGGCCCCGCAGCGGATCGCCGCCGTCGGCATCGGCTGCGGCGGCCCGCTCGACCCGGAGGCGGGCGTGCTGCTCTGCCCCCCGCACCTGCCCGGCTGGATCGACGTACCGATCACCCGGTTGACCGAGGACCGCTACGGGCTCCCGGCCGTCCTCGACAACGACGCCACGGCGGCGGCGGCGGGGGAGCACCGCTTCGGGGCCGGCCGCGGCACCCGCCACATGATCTACCTGACCGTCTCCACCGGAGTCGGCGGCGGCGTCGTCGTCGACGGATGCACGTACCGGGGGGCCGCCGGCAACGGAGGAGAACTGGGGCACGTGACGGTCGACCGGAACGGCCGGCACTGCCGGGGCTGCGGGCGCACGGGCTGCCTGGAGGCCTACGTCTCCGGCACGTCCATCGCCGAACGGGCCCGCGAGGCGGTCGCCGAGGCCGAGGCCGCCGGCCGGCCGACCACGCTCTCGGCATGCTCACCCCTCACAGCGGAGGACGTCTCGCGTGAGGCCGCCGCGCAGGATGCCGTCGCCACGCAGGTGTGGGTCGCCACCACCCAGGCCCTGGCCTGTGGAGTCACCTCCCTCGTGAACGTCTTCGAACCCGAACTCGTCGTCCTCGGCGGCGGCGTCACGCGCGCCGGCGAGCAACTCCTCTCTCCCGTCCGCCGCATCGTGCGCGAGCGGGCGATGGGTCCCGCCGCGCGTGCGGTGCGCATCGAAGAGGCCCACGGCGGCGACCGGGTCGGCGTCGTCGGGGCGGCAGCCGTGGCCTTCGAACGAGTCGTCACCCCCACCCAAGGACCGGAAGGAAACCGCCTCCATGGCTAAGGATCCCGGGCAGCAACTGACCGACCACGTCGAGCTGGCACGCCGCGTCGAGCAACTCCTGCCGCAGCTGCTCGAGGTCTCCCGGCGCCTGGTGGCGGTCTACGAGGCCGGCGGGCGCCTGTACACCTTCGGCAACGGCGGCAGCGCGGCCGACGCTCAGCACCTGGCCGCGGAGCTCGTCGGCCGCTACCTGCGCGAGCGCCGCCCGCTTCCCGCGCTCGCCCTGTCCGTCGACCCGTCCGTGACCACCTGCATCGGCAACGACTACGACTTCGACGACCTCTTCTCGCGGCAGATCGAGGCGTTCGCCGGCCCCAGGGACATGGTCCTGGCGTTCACCACTTCCGGCCGCTCCGAGAACGTGGTGCGCGGGCTGAAGACCGCTCGCGACCGCGGGGCCCTGACCGTCCTGTTCGGCGGCGGCGACGGAGGACCGGCCGCCGAACACGCCGACCTGACGCTGCTGGTCCCCTCCACCACCACCGCCCGCACCCAGGAGATGCACCTGCTGCTCCTGCACCTGCTCAGCGAACAGATCGACGCCTGGGCAGCGGAAACGACCCCCGCCTGACCCGGTGTCCCAGTCCACCGCCCACCCCTGATCACCGCCGCACGCCCCAGCAGAGGAACACCCATGCGACCCCGTCAGCGCACCATGCACATGGTCGGCAACGCACACATAGACCCCGTCTGGCTCTGGCAGTGGCCCGAGGGCTACCAGGAGGTGCGGGCCACGTTCCAGTCCGCCGTCGACCGCATGGACGAGTACCCGGACTTCGTCTTCACCTGCGACTCCGTGCTGTACCTGAAGTGGGTCGAGGAATGCGACCCCACGCTGTTCGAGGCCATCCGCAAGCGGGTCGCCGAAGGACGCTGGAAGATCGTCGGCGGCTGGTGGATCGAACCCGACTGCAACATCCCCGGCGGCGAGTCCTTCGTACGCCAGGCCCTGTACGCGCAGCGCTACCTGCACGAGCGCTTCGGCATCGTGGCCACGGTGGGCTGCAACGTCGACCCGTTCGGACACAACGCCGCGCTGCCGCAGCTGCTGCGCAAGAGCCGCATCGACTCCTACACGTTCCTGCGCCCCGGCCCCCACGAACTGCCGCTGCCCGGCCAGCACTTCTGGTGGGAGTCCGCCGACGGCTCGCGGGTCCTGGCCTACCGCATCCCCCACGAGTACTGTTCGCCCGGCTCGGACATCGGCAACCACATCGACAAGTCCCTCGCCATGATGCCGCCGGACGAACCCGAGCTGATGATCTTCTACGGCGTCGGCAACCACGGCGGCGGCCCCACCAAGGCCAATCTCGACAGCATCCGCCGGCTCGACGAGCTCGGCGGACTGCCCCGCCTGCCGCTCAGCCACCCCCAGGCCTTCTTCGACGCCGTCCGCGACCGCGCCGACATCCCCGTCCACACCGGCGAGCTTCAGCACCACGGCGTCGGCTGCTACTCGGCGCACTCCGGTGTCAAGAAGTGGAACCGCCGCGCCGAGAACCTGCTGCAGCGGGCCGAGAAGTGGTCGGCCGTCGCCCGCGTCGTCGCCGGAGTCCCCTACCCGCGCGCCGAGTTGACCGAGGCCTGGCAGCTGGTGCTGTTCAACCAGTTCCACGACATCCTCGCCGGCACGTCCATCGCCCCGGCCTACGAGGACAGCCGAGACCAGTACGGCCACGCCTGCTCGATCGCCGCGACCGCCTTCAACCGCGCCGTCCAGTCGATCAGCCGGCTCATCGACATCCCGGCCGAAGCGGACATGTACCCGCTGGTCGTCTTCAACCCGCACCCCTGGACGCTCAGCGAGGACGTCGAGTTCGAGTTCACCGGCTTCCCCGGCAACGCCCCCGCCCGCATGGTGGACGACGAGGGCACCGACGTGCCCGTGCAGCGCACACGCTCGTACGCCACCATGGCCGGCAGCCGCAGACGCCTGGCGTTCCGCGCCGAGATCCCGCCGCTGGGCTACCGCGTCTACCGGCTGCTGCCCGGCGAGTCCGCACCCGGCACCGCCGTACGGGCCACGGACACCGTCCTGGAGAACGAGCACCTCCTGGTCGAGGTTGATCCGTCGACGGGCTGGCTGCGCCGCCTGTACGACAAGGACAACGACGCCGAGCTGCTGCCCGAGGCCCCCGGGCCGCACGCCGTCGTCGTGGACGACCCCTCCGACACCTGGGGCCACCGCATCGACGCCTACGACAAGGAGCTCGGCTCCTTCCGGTGCACCCGCGTGCGCCTCGTCGAGCACGGCCCCGTGCGCGCGGTGCTGCGGGTGGAGAGCACATACGGCAACTCCACCCTGGCCGAGGAACTGGTCCTGTCCGCCGGCGCCCGCGCCCTGGAGGTGCGCACGGTCGTCGACTGGCACGAGCGGCTGCGCCTGCTCAAGCTGCGCTTCCCGACCGCGATCGACACCGCGTCGGCGACCTTCGAGATCCCCTACGGCCACATCGAACGCCCCGCCGACGGCGCCGAGGAGTCCGCACAGGCGTGGGTGGACGTCAGCGGCACCCTGCCCGACGGGCGCCGCGCCGGACTCTCTGTGCTCAACGACGGCAAGTACGGCCACGACGCGCGCGGCGGCACCATCGGCATGACCGCGCTGCGCAGCCCCGCCTACGCCTGGCACGAGCCGATGGGACTGGCCGAGGACGGCGTCTACGAATACCTCGACCAGGGCCGCCAGGAGTTCCGCTACCGCCTGGTGCCCCACACCGGGGACTGGCGCGCCGCCGGCACGGTACGGCTGGCCGCCCAGCTCAACCAGCCCGCCTTCCCGCTCCTGGAGACCTACCACCCCGGCCCGCTGCCCAGCAGGAGCGGATACCTGGAGGTGGCGGCGGACTCGGTCGTCGTCAGCGTGGTCAAGGGGGACGAGGACGACAGCGACGCCCTCGTCGTCAGGGCCGTGGAGACGGCAGGGCAGCCGGTGCGCACGACGATCGACCTGCCGCTGCTCTCCCGTTCGGTCGAGGCCGACTTCGGCCCGGCGGAGATCAAGACCTTCCGGGTGCCGCTCGACGCCGAACAGCCGGTCACCGAGACCGACTTGCTGGAATGGCCGCTGGACGAGCCCGTCGGGCCGGCCCCCGCCGCGGCCGGCCAGGAATCCGGCGGCGCGGGCGCCACGGCGGGGAAGGCCGCCGGATGACCGAGACAGTGCTGGACGACGCCGACGGCGCCTGGCAGCTGCGCGGCTTCGTCGGGGACGAGTGGCAGTGGCACATCGGCCCGCACAAGCCGTTCACGACGGCCGGCTGGCTCCCGGCCCGCGTCCCCGGGAGCGTCCTGGACGACCTGCACCGCGCCGGCGAGGTCCCCGACCCGTACGTCGGCCGCAACAGCCTGCTGAGCGAGTGGGTGCCCAACCGCAACTGGGCCTACCGCCGCACCTTCACGCTGCCCCCGCTCCAGGCGCACGAACGGGCGGTGCTCTGCTTCGACGGTGTCGACCACGAGGCCACCGTGCTCGTCGACGACACCGTCGTCGTCCGCCACGAAGGCATGTTCCGTCCCTTCGAGGCCGACGTCACCCACCTGGTCCGCGGCGGGGGAGAGCACCTGCTGGCCGTGGTCGTGCACCCCGCGCCTCAGAGCGAGCCGCAGGTCGGCCGCACCGACCGGGTCCGGGTGCACAAGGCGCGCATGGGCTACGGGTGGGACTTCTGCCCGCCCATGGTCCACCAGGGCATCTGGCGCGGTGTCCGGCTGGTGGTGAGCGGGCCGGCGCGGCTGCGCGGCGTCACCGCCAGCGCCGCGCTCGGGCCCGGAACCGAAGGGCTGCGCGAGGGCACCGTGCGCATCGAGGCCGACCTCGCCCTCGCCGAAGGGCAGCGCGCACCCGACGGCACCCGGCTGGCCGTACGGGTGCGCGAGCAGGACCGGGTCGTCGCCGAGACGGAACGCGACCTCACGGGCATGACCGCGGACACCGGCGCGCACATCGAACTGAGCGTGCCGCGGCCACGGCTGTGGTGGCCCAACGGCGCGGGCGAGCAACACCTCCACGAGGTGGAGGTCACCTTCACCTCCGGGCCGCACACGACCACGCGCCGGTTCCAGGTCGGCTTCCGGCGCGTCGAACTGGTCCCCAACGACGGTGCCCCGAAGGACGCGCTGCCCTACACCCTCACCGTCAACGGCCGCCGCCTGTACGCCAACGGCTGGAACTGGGTGCCCCTCGACGCCCAGTACGGCGTCCCGCGCCCGGCCAAGCTCGCCCACCTGCTGGACCTGGCCCGTAACGCGCACGTCAACCTGCTGCGCGTATGGGGCGGGGGACTGCTGGAGACCGAGGAGTTCTACACCCTCTGCGACCGGCTGGGACTGATGGTCTGGCAGGAGTTCAGCATGTCCAGCTCCGGCATGGCCTCCACCCCGGCCTCGGACCCGGAGTTCGTCGACCTGATGGTGCGCGAGGCGCACGCCGTCGTACCGCCGCGCCGCCACCACCCCTCACTCGTGCTGTGGTGCGGAGGCAACGAACTGCAGGACGAGAAGGGCAACCCCCTGGACGAGTCCGCCCCCGTGCTGCACGCCCTTCGCGACGCGCTCGGCCGGCTCGACCCCGAGCGGGCCTGGCTGCCCAGCTCGCCCTCCGGCGTGGAGTTCCTCAACCGGGCCGACAACATCGCCCGCAACCCGGACGGCCTGCACGACGTCCACGGACCCTGGGAACACCAGGGCATCGCGGAGCACAACCGCCTGTACGACTCCGGAACCTGCCTGCTGCACAGCGAGTTCGGCGTCGAGGGCATGGCCAACCGCCGCACCCTCGAACACCTTCTCCCCGACCGGGCGGACCGCTGGCCCGCCGGCCGCGACAACCCGCTCTACGCCCACCTCGGCGCCTGGTGGAACAACGCCCCGCTGGTCCAGGACTCCTTCGGCGCACGGATCGACGACGTCGACACCATGCGGCGCGCCAGCCAGCATCTGCAGTACGACGGGCTGCGCTACGCCCTGGAAGCCAACCGGCGCCGCGCCTTCCGAAGCAGCGGCACCCTTCCCTGGCAGTTCAACGAGCCCGTCCCCAACGCCTGGTGCACGGCGGCCGTCGACCACCGCGGCGATCCCAAACCCGCCTACCACGGCGTACGCCGCGCCTACCGCCCGCTGCACGTGTGCGCCGCCTTCACCGGACCCGCCTGGGGCGGACGCGAGACGGTCACGGCCGAGGTGTGGGCGTGGGCGACCGAATCGCTGCCGGCCGGCCCGGCCGTGGCCCGGATCGTGGACGCCTACGGCGCCGAGGCCGCCCGCCGCACGTGGCCGCTGACCCCGACGGCAGCCGGGGAGCCCGGCCGCCCGCTGCACCTGGGCACCCTCGCCGCCCCCCTCGAAGCCGTCGCCACCGACGTCTTCTTCCTCGACCTGGCCCTGTACGACGGCGCAGGGACGCCTCTGGCCGGCAACCGCTACCTGTGCAGTCGTACGACCGACCTGGCCCCGCTGCTCGATCTGCCACCCGCACGCATCGAAGCCGTCGCCGAAGCACACGAGGAGAGCGACGATCGCGGCAGAATCCGGCTGCGGCATGTGGGCGGCCCCGCAGCGCCCGGCCTGATACTCGAGGACGCACGGCCCTACGACCGCCCCGGCTGGGCGGTGTTCGGCGACAACGTGATCGACCTGCTGCCCGGAGAGGAGACATCCGTGGACGTGGTGTGGCGCGAGGCGCCTGTCGACGACCGGGTCGTGCGCGTATCGGGCTGGAACACGGGAGAACACCATGTCCGTTGACGTGACCTCCGGCCGAGCCGCCGCAGTGGAGCTGCGCACGCAGGCCGGCGGCGGATGCGTCCGGCTTCCCTGTCTCGTGGCCCTCCTGGACGCCAACGGCACCGCCGTGCCCGTAGCCGTCGAGGAGAGCAGCATCACCGCCGACGGCTCCATGGTGCTGACCGGCGAGGCCGCGGGCTTCCACGCCCGTGCCGTGCTCGCCCCACCCGCCGGACCGGCCGGGCTGCGCGAGACGGCACTCACCGTCACGCGGACCGGCGAGCAGCCCGCCACCGCCGGCCTGCGCGTCGAGGTCCAGCTGGGAACCACCGACGACCCCGGCTGGCTGATACCGGGCCTGTTCTACGGCGAGAACCGGGTACCCGACTGCGACCGGGTCTTCCCCCGCTTCGAGGCCGGCGCCGACGACCCCGACGCCATGGTCAGCCACACCTGGGCCTTCCGCGCCGACCGCTGCGCCACCCCCGCCGTCTTCGCCCGCGACACCCACGGCGGGGCGGTGCTGATGACCGGTGAACGCAGTGAACTCGGCCTGTCCGGCGTGGGCCTGTCTTTGGACCCGGACACCTCGCGTCCCGCCCTGCGCCTGCACTTCCCCTACCGCGAAGAGCCGGTCGTCTACTACGGCTCCGCGCAGCCGCTGCCCGCCGAGGCCCGGCTGCACACCTGGCAACCGGGGGAGAGCCGCACCGTCACCTTCCGCATCGGCCTGCTCGACACCGACCCGCACGCCTACGCTGCGGTGCTGCGCGAGGTGCACGAGCGCGACCGTCCCGAGCGCGGCCCGGCGGCCTGGGTGGGCCTGGGGGAGGCCGCCGACCTGGCCGCCTGGGGCCTGTACCGCTGGCACTACCGCCCCGACCCGCCAGTGCTGCTGGAGACCGCCGCCTTCGACCGCGAGGCGCTGGGCGAACGCGGCGACCGGCAGGCCATGCACGTCGGCTGGGTCAGCGGAGTGCCGTACGCGTACGCCCTGCTGCGCCACGCCCGGCGCACCGGCCGCGCCGACTACCGCGAGGCGGCGGAGGCGGTGCTGGACCACATCGCCGGCAATCTGGCCCCCGGCGGCACCTTCTGGGGCCAGTGGACGGCCACGCGCGGCTGGACCACCGGCTGGCACCCCGACCGGGACCGGCTGCACGCCCGCACCCTCGCCGAGGCCACCCTGTTCATGCTCCGCGCCCTCGTGGAGGAGCGCCGGCACGGCAGCGACCACCACGCCTGGGAGCACGCGGTGCGCAGCAACCTCGCCGTCGCGATCGCCGCGCAGGACGGCGACGGCCACCTCGGCTCCGCCTACCACCAGGCCACCGGCGCCGTCCTCTCCCGGGCCGGGGCCGCCGGGCTGACCTGGGTGCCGGCCCTGGTCGAGGCCGCCGAGGCGTTCGGCCTGCCCGGCCACCTGGAGGCGGCCCGCCGCGCCGGGCGCCGCTACGCCCGTGACGTGCGCTCGGAGTTCCTGTGCGGGGCGCCCGAGGACGTCGACCTCGCCCCCACGTCCGAGGACGGGTACACCGCCGTCATGGCCTACACCGCGCTCCTGGAGGCCGACGGCACACCCGAATGGCTCGACCTGGCGCGGCGCAGCGCCGACTGGATGCTGACCTTCCGTTACACGTACGACGTGGAATTCTCCCCGCGCACCCTGCTGGGCCGCTACGGTTTCCGCACCCGTGGCGGCGACCAGGCCTCCCCCTCCAACCAGCATCTGCACTCCTACGGCCTGGTGTGCCTGCCCGAGATGGCACGCCTGGCCCGACGCACCGGCGACCGCTACTACCTGGAGTCCACCCGGGAGAACCTCGACTGCTTCCGGCAGTTCGTCGCCCGCGAGGACGGCGACTTCGACGCCTACCGCGGCATGGTCAGCGAGCGCTTCTACCAGACTTCCTGCTTCCAGGCGAAAGGCATGCTGCTCACCCTCTCGCACGCCTGGTGCGCCGGACTGCTGCTGTACGCGGCCGAGGCGGCACTGGGGCTGCCCGAGCTCGCGGACCGGCCGGAAGGCGGGCCGACGCCATGAGCGGCGGGCGGCGCGACCCGGTGCTGGCCGGCGTGGATGTCGGCACCACGCACTGCAAGGCCGTACTGTGCACGGCGGACGGCACCGTCCTCGCCCAGGCCCAGCGGCGCACGCCCGTCGACGCCTCCGGCCACGCCCACGACGTGGCCCGACTGTGCCGCGCCGCCCTGGACGCGCTCGCCGACTGCACGGCCGCCGCCGGGTGCGGTCTGGACGCCGTGGGGATCACCGGCATGGCCGAGACCGGGGCACCGCTGGACGCCGACGGCGCCCCGCTGCTGCCCGCGCTGTCCTGGTCGGATCCACGACCGGCCACGCACGCCCAGCGCCTGCGCCGCGAGCACGGCGCCGCCGAACTGCACGCGGCCACCGGCGTACTGCCCAGCCCCAAGGTGCCGCTGGCCAAATGGCTGTGGCTGGGCGAGGAACACCCCGAAGCGCTGCGCCGCATGCGGACCTGGGCCGGCGCGGCGGACCTGGTGGCCCACGCCCTCACCGGGGCCGTCGGCACGCACGCCACGTTCGCCCAGCGCACCATGGCGTGGGACGTGCACACCGGTTCCTGGCGTGCCGACCTGCTCGCGCTCGCCGGCCTCGACGCCGACCGGATGCCGGCCGTGCACCCCCCCGGGGGTGCCGGTCGGCCGCATCCATACCGCCGCGGCCGCCGCCCTGGGGGTGGCGCCGGGCGCGCCCGTCGTCGTCGCCGGTCACGACCACCTGGTCGGCGCCTGGGCGGCGGGCGTACGGGAGGCGGGCGAGGCGGCCGACTCCATGGGCACGGCGGAAGCCGTGGTGACCCTCGCCGACGCCGCGCCCGACGCCCGGACCACCGGCCGCCAGGGCATGTCGTACGGGCGGCACGTGGACGGCGTCCACTGGTGCACCGTCGCCGGCATGTCCAGCTCCGGAGCCCTGGTGGAATGGTTCTGCAACCGGCTGCTCGGCCTTGCCCACGTCCCCCCGGAGGAGCGCTACCGCCGCTTTGCCGCGCTCGTCGAGCAGGCGGGCCAGGGGCCGACCGGGGTGTGCGTCGAGCCGTACCTCTACGGCCGCTCCGCCCCGCACCCGGACCCCGCCCGGCGACTTGCCCTGCACGGCCTTCAGCCCCGGCACGGGCTGCCCGACCTGGCCAGGGCGCTCCTCGAAGGCGCCTCCTACCAGGCCCGCTGGATGACCGAGGTACAAGGGGAACTCGCCGCCGGGCCACCGCACACCGTCACCCTGCTCGGTGGCTCCGTGCGCCAGCGCACCTGGGTGGCGATCAAGGCCGCCGTCTCACCGTGGCGCACCCTGGTGTGCAGTGCGCCCGACGCCGCCTGCCTGGGCGCCGCCACCTGGGCCGGCGCCGCCCTCGGTCTCGATCCCGCCGCGCCGGCCGCCGCTCGCCGCCCGGTCGACGCCCCGCCTGCGGCAGCCGACGCCTACCAGCGCGCCTATCGAACCGTTTTCCTGCCCACCGTCACCGCCCCCGCCACCGCGCCCCGGCCCGACAACGATCCGGCGTCCGGCGCGGGCTCCTGATCCCTCCGCCCCAGGCATCCGCCCCTCTGCCCCGGCCCACCCCATGGAGTACTCACCGTGACCATCGTCCAGCCCGGCCCCCTGCTCGCCTCGGGATCGCGAGCGCCGGCCGCTCTCGCCCGGCCGTCCGGCACCTTCGCCATGGTCGCCATGGACCAGCGCGAGTCCCTGCGCGCCATGATGAGCCGGCACGCGGCCGGTGACGGCGTGAGCGACCAGGCCATGGTCGCCTTCAAACTGGCCGTCGCCCGCGAACTCGCCCCGCTCGCCTCCGCGTTCCTCATCGACCGCCACTACGGCTACGACCGGGTCGTGGTCGACCGGCTGCTTCCCACGGACTGCGCCCTCGTCCTCGCCGCGGACGCGCTCGACCAGCCGGGCGGCGTCGTCGCCGACACCGACCTGGACGAGCAGGTCGACCCGCGGCAGGCCCGCGCCGACGGAGTCGCCGCCCTCAAGCTGCTCGTCGTATGGCGGCGGGACGCGCGCCGGGAGCAGCGCGTCGAACTGGCCGCCCGGTTCATCGACCGGTGCCGCGAGGCAGGACTGGCGTCCGTACTCGAACCCGTGACCCGCCCCACTCCCGAGGAGGAAGCCGCAGGCACCTTCGACCTGAACGACTCCATCGTCGAGGCGGCCGGCGAACTCGCCCCCCTGGGACCGTCGCTGTACAAGTGCCAGGTACCCGACCGCGGCATCGGCTCGATCTCCCACCTCGCCCGGCAGGCAGAACGCATCGACGCGGTGGTCGACTGCCCCTGGGTGGTGCTCTCCCAGGGCGTCGACCCGCAGGCGTTCCCGCAGGCCGTGGAGGCCGTCTGCCGGGCCGGGGCCTCCGGGTTCCTGGCGGGCAGGGCCCTGTGGACCGACGCCCTCGCCGGCGCCGACCCGCTGCCCGTGCTGCGCGGCGCTTCCGCCGCTCGGCTGCGCGAGCTCGGCGACATCGTCGACCGCTACGGCCGCCCCTGGCAGCAGGCGCGGGCCGCCACGGTGCCGGGAGGTGCGGCATGACGGCCGCCACCCGCCGGCCCCGGGTGTGCGTGCTGCACACCGTCACCACCCTGCCGGCCGTCTTCGCCGCACTCCTGCCCCAGGAAGCCCCCGGCGTCGACGCCTACCACATGGTGGACGAGAGCCTGCTCGCCGACACCGTCGCCCACGGCATGCTGCCCCGCACGGTGCGCCGCCTTGCCGCCTACGCCGCCCTCGCCGAGGACGCGGGCGCGAGCGCCGTCCTGGTGACCTGCTCCTCCATCGGAGGCGCCGCCGAACTCGTCCGCCCGCACGTCGGCATCCCCGTCCTGCGCGTGGACGAGCCCATGGCGGGGCAGGCCGTGCACACCGGCCGCCGCATCGCCGTCCTCGCCACCCTGTCCTCCACACTCGGCCCGACCGAGGACCTGATCCGGCGCACAGCCGCCCAGGAAGGCGCCGACGTCGAACTGATCACCTCCATATGCCCCGGCGCGTACGAAGCGCGCAGCGCGGGCGACGCGGCGGAGCACGACCGCCTGATCGCCGCCGAGGCGGAACGGCTCGCCGCCCGCGCCGACGTCCTGGTCCTCGCGCAGGCCTCCATGGCCCAGGCGGTCGGCAGTCTGCCCGCCGACCGCCGCACCGTCCCCGTGCTCACCTCCCCGCGGTCGGGCGCCGCCCAACTCGCCGCCCTGCCCGCCGCGCAGGCAGCCGCCCGGTGAGCGGGCACCGCGGCCACCCCGTGTGGGGGTGCATCGCCGACGACTTCACCGGCGGCACCGACATCGCCGCCGCCCTGGTCGCCTCCGGTTTCCGCACCACCCTCACCGTCGGCGTGCCCGAGCGGCCCCTCCCGCACGAGCACGACGCCGACGCCGTCGTGGTGGCCCTCAAGTCCCGCACCGCGCCCCGGCAGGAGGCCGTCACCGCCTCCCTCGCAGCCCTGTACCACCTGACCGCCCTCGGCTGCGAGCGCCTGTGGTTCAAGTACTGCTCCACCTTCGACTCCACCGCCCAGGGCAACATCGGGCCGGTCACCGAGGCACTGCTGGACGCCCTCGGAGAACAGTGCACCGTGCTGTGCCCGGCCTACCCGGACAACGGGCGCACCGTCTACCAGGGCCACCTGTTCGTCGGCGACACGCTGCTGTCGGAGTCGGCCATGCGGCACCACCCGCTCACCCCGATGACCGACTCCGACCTGCGCCGCATCCTCGCCGCCCAGAGCACCCAGCCGGTCGGGCTGCTTCCGCACGCCGTGCTGCGCGCCCCCGAAGGAGCCGCCCGCGCCCATCTGGACCGGCTGACGGCACAGGGCATACGCATGGTCATCGCCGACACCACCGGCAACGAGGACCTGCCCGTCATCGAACGCGCCACCCGCCACCTGCGCCTGCTCACCGGCGGATCCGGCCTCGCCCACGTCCTTCCCCCGCCCCGGGCGGCCGGACCGTGCGCCCCGGCCGACCGCATCGAGATCGCCCCCGGCCCCGCGGCAGTCCTCGCCGGCAGCGTCTCCGCGGCCACCCTCGACCAGACGGCCCACGCCCGTCGGCATCTTCCCCACCGCAAGCTCCGGCTGCGGGACCTCCACGAGGACCCCGCGGCCACCGTCGCCGAGACATTGGCCTGGGCCCGCGACCACCTGGACCCGACCGTGCCCGTCCTGCTGCACAGCGCCGACGACCGCGCCGACGTGGAGCAGGCCCAGAAGGCCCTGGGCGCCACCGAGGCCGCCGCCCTCGTCGAACGCGCACTCGCACAGTGCGCCCGCGGGCTGCTCGACGCCGGCGTACGGCGGCTCGTCGTCGCCGGCGGGGAGACTTCCGGCGCCGTCGTTTCCGCCCTGGGCCTGCGAAGTCTGCGCATCGGCCCCGCCGCCGCCCCCGGCGTTCCCTGGACTTCCGCCACCTACGCGGGTCGCACCGTCAACCTGGCACTGAAATCCGGGAACTTCGGCGCCCCGGACTTCTTCACCACCGCCCAGGAGGCCCTGAAGTGAACGACCCGCGACGTGCCGTCACCGAGGCCGGCCGCCGCCTGCACGCGCTGGGCCTGAGCCCCGGCAACTCGGGCAACATCAGCGTGCGCACCCCCGACGGCGTCCTGGTCACCCCGACGGGCCGCGGGCTGGACGGGCTGACCCCGGAAGAACTGGCCGCACTCGACACCGACGGGACGCACCGGGCCGGTCCGCCTCCCACCAAGGAGGTGCCCCTGCACCTCGCCCTGTACGCCCGGGACCCGTCGGCACGGGCGGTCGTCCACCTCCACTCCGCCCACGCCGTCGCCGTCTCCTGCCTGAAGACCGACGACCCGTACAACTGCCTCCCGCCGCTCACCGCCTACTTCGTGATGAGCGTGGGCCGCACCCCGCTGATCCCCTACGCGGCTCCCGGCGACGAGGCCCTGGCCGCCCACGTCCGGGCCGTGCCCTTCCCCTTCCGCGCGGCACTGCTGGCCAACCACGGACCCGTCGTCACCGGTGGCGACATGGAGCAGGCCGTCCGGTCGGCGATCGAGGTGGAGGAGACCGCCCGCCTCCACCTGCTGCTCCAGGGCCACCGAGCCCGCCCCCTGAATCCGGCACAGATCGCCGACCTGGCTCGACGCCACGGCGCGCACTGGCCCGCCGCACCTGTGGCAGGCCGCTGACGCGACGCCGAACGGTGCCGGCACCCCGGCGGCCGGAGAAGCCCTGGGCACATCCCTCCTCGGCGCCCAACGCCAGTCCAGGGCCGCCACGTTGACGTGAACGACCGTCCCGAATCCGCCGACTCACGAAGGTACGACCACCGCATGGACACCTCTGCGGCTCCCGCGCCCCCGCCTGTCACGCCCCCCGGCCCCGAGGGCGCACCCTGGTGGCGAGACGCCGTCATCTACCAGATCTACATCCGCAGTTTCGCCGACTCCGACGGCGACGGCGTCGGTGACCTGCCCGGCGCCACGTCCAGGCTGGCGCACATTGCCGACCTGGGGGCCGACGCCGTGTGGCTGACGCCCTTCTACCGCTCTCCGATGGCCGACGGCGGCTACGACATCGCCGACCACCGCGCCGTGGACCCGGCCCTGGGCACCCTCTCCGACGCGGAGGAACTGGTCACCGAGGCCCACCGGCTCGGCCTGCGGGTCATCGTGGACATCGTCCCCAACCACACCTCCGATCAGCACCCCTGGTTCCGTGAGGCGCTGGCCTCGGCACCCGGCTCCCCGCAACGCGGCCGCTACATCTTCCGCGACGGCACCGGGCCCGACGGCTCCCTGCCCCCGAGCGACTGGCAGTCCGTCTTCGGCGGCAGCGCCTGGCAGCGCACGGCCGACGGCCAGTGGTACCTGCACCTGTTCGCGCCCGAGCAGCCCGACCTCGACTGGAGCCACCCCGAGGTCCGCGCCGACTTCGCGTCGACGCTGCGCTTCTGGCTCGACCGCGGGGTCGACGGCTTCCGCATCGACGTCGCGCACGGCATGGCCAAGGACCTCGTCGAGCCCCTGCGCGACCTCGGTCCCGACCAGGTGCACCACGGCATCGTGGGCGCGGGCGCGAACGGCGGCCACCCTCTGTGGGACCGAGACGAGGTGCACGCCATCCTGCGTAGCTGGCGAGCGCTGCTCGACACGTACGAGCCGCCCCGCGCGGCAGTCGCCGAATCCTGGGCCGAAGGTCCCCGCCGGGCCCTCTACACCAGGCCCGACGAACTCCATCAGGCCTTCAACTTCGACTTCCTGCAGGCTCCCTGGGAGGCGCCCGCTCTGCGCCGGGTCATTGACAGCTCCCTCGCCGCCGCCCACGCCGTGGGTGCGGAGCCGACGTGGGTGCTCTCCAACCACGACGTGGTCCGCCACGCCTCCCGGCTGGCCCTGCCACCCGACACCGACCTGAACGCCTGGCTGCTCAGCGGCGGCATCCAGCCCCCGCTGGACCCGGCCCTCGCACAGCGCCGGGCATGTGCGGCGGCGCTGCTGCTGCTGGCGCTCCCCGGCGCCGCCTACCTGTACCAGGGGGAGGAGTTGGGCCTGCCCGAGGTCGCCGATCTGCCCGAGAACGTGCTGCGGGACCCGGTGTGGGTGCGCTCACGGGGGGCCAGAAAGGGAAGGGACGGCTGTCGCGTGCCCATCCCATGGCAGCGGTCCGGCCCCTCGCTGGGCTTCGGCTCCGCCGCGCCGTGGCTGCCGCAGCCCGCGGACTGGTCTCCGCGGTCAGTGGCCGCGCAGAGCGGTGACCCCGATTCAGTCCTCAGCCTCTACCGAGCGGCTCTGCGCCTGCGCCGACGCCACGGTGGCGACGGCGGTCTGACCTGGCTGGAGTCGGGCTCCCCGGCCGCGGTCCTCGCCTTCCGGCGGGATGCCGGCCTGGTGTGCGCCTTGAATCCGGGCACCGAGTCCGTGCGGCTGCCGACGGGCAACGTCCTCTTGACCAGCGGCTGTCTGGAGAGGGACCCGTCGGGCAGGCGGGTGATTCCACCAGACACAGCCGTCTGGCTCCTACCCGAACCGGCACAGTAGACGGGTCTCGCCGGCGTGGGGGCATGGCCACGACCAGCGGCTCGCCAGGTTCGCCGACAGGCCCGGCACCAGCCGTCACCAGTCACCGAACGCACACTTCGCCCACCAGCCACGGATGGAACCGCCGAACGCGTGCCACTGTCCGCCCGTGGCGCTCCCTCGCCCGGATCCCCCAGTGAGGCCCGGTTCACAGCGCTCCCAGCCCCTTGGCAAGGCTCGACAGGCCGCCGGCCAGCGCGAGCAGCAGGACGAACTGCCGGGCCCGGCCGTCCGGGACGCGCTGGGCGAGCACCATGCCGAGGAACGCGCCCACCGTCATGGCGGCCAGGGCCGTCGTCCAACCCGTCGGGCCCAGCCGCGGCACGCCGTTGGCCGCTATGGAAAAGGCGTTCACGACGATGCTGTAGAACCGGGCGTTGGGCACGAACTCGCTGACGGTCCAGCCGGCGTTCATCGCGTAGAGGGAGAGCGGCGGGCCGCCCAGCCCGGCGGAGGCATTCATGAAACCGCCCACCGCGCCGGCGGCCACCGCCCCGTGGGTACCGGTCAGGGCGGACACATGCAGGCCGCGCATGACCAGCAGCACGGCCAGGGTCACCAGCAGGCCCATCCCGACGAACAGGACATGGCGCGGCAATCGGTGAGCCACCCACGTCCCGGCCGGGACGGCGCAGGCGGAGGCGATCACCAGGGGCACCATCGCCGCGAGCCGCACTCGCCGCCACCTGCCGACGAGCCCGACAGCGCTGATGACGCAGCCCGCGCAGTTGGCCAGCGCGACGCCCTGGGACGGACCGAGCAGCAGTACGAGCTCGGGTACGGCGACGAGCGCGAAGCCCATCCCCGTCAGCCACTGCACGCTGGCGCCCAGCATGACGATGCCCCCGAGGAGCAGTGCCGCCGTGCCGCCGGTCATGCGTCACCGCGGGTGCTCAGGCCCAGCGTGGCGCGGCGAACGGGTGTGAGCCGGCGCACCTCGTCCGGACCGTCGAGGCCGGTGACCGTGGACAGGTAATGCCTGGCGAACAAGTGCATCGTCAGGGCCACGGTGTGCCACGGGCTGGGGACCAGCCCGCCGAACGGGCCCTGCTCCGCCGCCACGGGATCGACGTGCAAGGACTGGGGGGCGTACTGGGAGGCGGAGCCGATGATTTCCTCCTGGGTGACCGGAACGCTGCCGTACTCGTATGTCGTGCCCACCTGGTAGTCCTCGTAAGAGCGGTCGCCGATGGGGCGGTGAATCGGCCGGCTTCCGGTTGGGTGCGCCCCCGCCCGGCACCGGCCGACAAGCTCGGCGACACGCTCGGACATCGCGAGCGGTGCCATGACGGGGGACGGCGTCCCGACTCCCACGGGATCAAGACCACGTAGGCTCCGTCTCTCTGCTTGCTGACATCGAGATCCCGAAGGAGCCTTCTCGCGCCCCAGGCGTGGCGGTCGGTTCAGCGCAGTCCGGCGAAGAGGTCGTTCTCGGGCAGGGCCGCGCCGGTGGTGTCCTGGACACGTACGAAGGTCTCGACGCCCATCAATTCGGTGAACCTCTTCTGGCCCATCTTGAGGAAGAAGATGTTCTCGCCCTGGCTGGCGTGCGCGGCCAGCGCGTCGAACTTCTGCCCGCCGAAGGCCGTGGTGTCCACCCAGGTGGTGATCTCCTCGTCGGGGAGTCCGATCTCGGCCAGCGCGGCGGCCTCGGCGGGATCCGGCTCCTGCCAGTCCGAATCGAATTCGCGCATGGCCTCCCCGAACCGCCGCATCATCGATCGGGGCGCCGTCGTCCAGTACACCTTCGGCGTCGGCGCGGTCATCGCCAGCGCCCTCATCGTGATGCGGTTCGCCTGGATGTGGTCGGGGTGTCCGTAGAAGCCGTTCTCGTCGTAGGTGACGACCACGTCGGGCCGGTAGCGGCGCAGGAGTTCCGCGAGTCGGGCGGCGCCCTCCTCCACGGGGGTCCGCCAGAAGGCTCCAGGCGCGTCGTTGCTCGGCCAGCCCATCATCCCGGAGTCGGCGTAGCCCAGCATCTCCAGGTGACCGACCTTCAGAACATGACAGCTGGACTCGAGTTCCTGACGCCGCATCACGGCGACGGCTGCCGGATCATGCCCGGGATCGCCCGGCTTGACACCCCCCGGCCCGTCACCGCACCGCCCGTCGGTGCAGGTCACGAGGACCGTTCGGATGCCTTCCGCCGCATACCGCGCAAGGACGCCTCCCGTTCCGGTGGCTTCGTCGTCCGGGTGGGCATGCACCGCCATCAGCGTCAAGGGCCGGTCACTCATGAAACAGTCCTCCCGTGTCAAAGGCTCGGTCCGAGTCTGCCGCAGACGTATCACGGGTCGCGCCGTATCGGCTGATCGGGCGTGCGCGGATCGGCCTCGCCGCGCCTGCCTTCCGCCGGACCGGGAAGTGATCAACTCGCAGGCCCCAGCACTCACGGCACGCTTCGTTGATCGCCGGGCCGGTCTCACACCCGACCGAGGAACCCGGGGTCGTAGCCCACTCTGTCTGGCGAAGTCGGCTGCCATCCCGAGGACCTCACGCATCGGCACCGCCCGCCGACTCGTGGCCGCGAGATCCGCAGGGGCCTCCTCGGACCACAGGAAGGGAAACACCGTGATTCCCTGCTGGGAGCCAGGGCATGTGCCTCCTCCCGCCAGCAGGGCCGGCGCAGCCCGTCGTAAAATTCTTCGTTGGTGGTCGGCACAGCTTGTGGGGGGCGAACGTGGAGAGACCGGACGATCGCATGGCATCCGTCCTGCGCTTCGCTGTGGAACTCGTCGCCTGGGTGGCCACTCCCTGGGCCTTGGCCACGTACTCGTGGCTGCTCGCCGTCTTGGCGGTGGTGGTACTGATCGGCCTCCCGACCGTCTTCTCCACTCCAGGAGACAAGGCTCAGGTGATCATCCCTGTCCCGGGTACGGTCACGATCCTGCTCGTGCTGCTCCAACTCGCTGCTGCCGCGATCGCCGCGTGGGCGGCGTGGCCCACATATGCGGCAGTCCTCGTGTCTCTCCTCGTGGCCGCCACCCTCGTCACGGAACGTCCACGCTGGCAATGGCTGATCTCCAGGGACCGGCACACCGGCTGAGCCGCGGAGGCGAGCGCCGGAGTGCGCTCGCTCTCCAGGTACCACCGCTCGCGTCGGACGCTCGTCAGCTCAGGCTCTGGGCCCGGCGGCGGCGCACGATGACGAGCGTTCCCGCACCCGTGACCACCGCCGCGGCAGCCACGCCCGTGATCGGCAGCGCCGAGGAACCGGTCTCCGCCAGGTGGCCGCCACTCGCCGTGGTCCCGTGGTTGCCGGTCGGCGACGAGCCGTCGGCCGATCCGCCCGAGCCGCCGCTGGTCGAGCCGCCCGTGGAGCCGGTCGGCCCCCCACCGGTGACGTCCAGCGTGATGCCGGCCTTGTCGTTGGCCTTGTGGGGGTCGAACGGCCGCGCCTCGTTGCTCAGCGCCACCGTGCCCTTGGCGTGCGCCACGCGCTTGTCGATCTTCAGCTTGAAGGTGTAGGCCTGTTGGCCACCCTCGTTGAGAGCCCCCGCAAGCATGCCGCACCGGTACACCTCACCCTTGGCCTTGCAGAACATGGCGGGCTTGACGACCGACGTTCCGGCGGGCGGGGTGACGATGACGCTGACAGACGTGATCCGCACCCAGGCGGGTCCGGCGTTGGTGAACTCCACCTTCATCGGCACCGTTTCACCCACGCGCCCCTTCAAAGCGGCACCCGTCACCTGGAAGTCGGCCGTGTTGACGGAGGTGACGGGCAGATGGACGACTCGCGCGGACCCCTCGCGCCCGGCCTGGCTCTCGACCAGTTTCACCGCCGGTGCGGTTCCCGCCACCGGCGCAGTGCCGTTCTCGTCCGGCCCCGGATCGTTTTCCTCGACACGCAGCCACAGTTCGTCGTCGAGCGCGCGGTCCAGTGCCTTGACATGGAGAGGCCTGTCGGGTGTGTAGACGCCTCCCGGCTCCACCGCCTGGTCGAACTCGCACGTCACGGTCCACAACTCGGGCATCTCGTCGTAGGACCGGACGTACTGTGCACGGCAGTTGGAGGGTACCTCCGTAAAGTCGAGTCCCCGGGTGACGGCGTAAGAGACCCACACCTTCTCGGCGGCCCCGGTGCCCTTGTTCGCCACTGTGACCGGCAGACCGAAGGTGTTTCCCGGTTTCAGCCCGTGAATCGGCTCCATGCCTCCGACGACCAGTTCGGGCGCGGTTTCATCGGCGAAGGCTGCGGGGGCCGCGGCCAGCCCGATCAGGCCGGCAGCGCCGAGGGCGGCGACAGCGGCACGGAGGGCGTGACGGTTGTGCGGGGGCGTCGGCATGGAGAGAACCTCTGTCGGAACGCGGAAAAACGGACGGTTTTCCCAGGTGAACATTCCCTTGCTCGCTAGACTCCCGACGGGCCCGAACAGTTGCACGTCCGGTGCGTCCTCCCGCCTTGCCCGTTCGGGCTGAGCTCAGTTCGGGAAATGGTGAGGCAGCTCCGCGATGAGAGCGGCCGCTGCGGGGGAGCGCCAACGTCGGCGGTGCCGGGCCAGTTGGACCGTGACGTCGCGGAGCTGTGGGCCGGGTACCCGGGTCAGGCGCCCGGCGGCGAGCGCGTCCTCGACGTTGGCGCGAGCCAGCAGGCTGAGGCCGAGGCCCGCGGACACACAGGATCTGGCGGCCTCCAGGCTGCCGAAGCGCGTGATCCGGGGCGGCGCGCCCTGGGCGGCGGTGAGCAGCCGCTCGATGAAGTGGTCGCTGTAGGAGCAGCCCTGCTCGTGCAGGAAGTAGTCCTCGCGGGCCAGTTCGGTCCAGTCGGTGGGTGAGTCCGGTGCGCGGCGGGCGAGGGGGTGCTCGGGAGAGCAGACGAGCACCAGAGGCTCGCGGGCCAGCGGCGTGCACTCGATGTCGGGGAAAGTCGCGCTGTCCTCCAGCAGCAGGGCGAGGTCCAGCTCGCCGGTACGCAGCGCGGTTACGGCGGCTGCGGTTCCCGTCGTGCGCAGGTCCACCTCGATTCCGGGATGGCTGCGCCGCAGCGCGGCGATGACTCCCGGCAGCCGCGCGGACACCAGTGTCTCGCCCGCCGCGAGCACCACGCGCCCGGTCACCGCACCACCCGTGCCGCCGGCCGAGGCGGCGACCGTCCTCAGCCGTGACTCGGCCTCCAGCACCGCCTCGGCCTGCGCGAGGACCACGCGTCCGGCGGCGGTGAGCACCACCCCGCGTGGCAGCCGGTCGAACAGGCGCAGGTCGAGCTCCCTCTCCAGCGCCTGCACGTGGGCGGTCACGGTGGACTGGACGAGGTGCAGGCGCTCCGCGGCGGCGGTGAGGTTCTGGGTCTGGGCGACGGTGGCGAAGGTGCGCAGCAGCCGGGTGTCCATGCCGCCGACGATAGCGCCCAGCCATCGTAGAAACCGATGCAGAACATCGAGATCAATCGTTTGTCCGCATGCCTGTGCAGTGCCACGGTAGGCGTATGAGCCTGAAGACACGCCCCGAAGCCCTGCGATACGCGGCCTTCACCACCGACCCGGCCGGCGGCAACCCGGCCGGAGTCGTACTCGACGCGGCCGTGCTGGACGCCGCCGTCATGCTGGCCACTGCCGCCGAAGTCGGTTACTCGGAGACCGCGTTCGTCACGGCCGCGGACCCGGCGGCGCGCCGGTTCCGGCTGCGCTATTTCAGCCCGCTTGCGGAAGTTGCCTTCTGCGGCCACGCGACCGTCGCCACCGCGGTGGCACTGGCCGAGAGGATCGGCCCCGGCCCGCTCGTCTTCGACACCCCGGCGGGTGAGATCCCCGTGGACACCTCGGCGGCGCCCCGAGGCTCCGTGACGGCGACGCTCACCAGCGTCCCCACCCGCTCCCGACCCGCGAGCGACGCGGAGGCGCACGCCTCCCTCGAGGCCCTGCGCTGGTCCGTCGAAGACCTGGACCCGGCACTGCCGCCGCACGTCGCCTTCGGCGGGAACGAGCACCTGGTCCTGGCCGTGGCCACCCGCGAGCGTCTGGCGGCCCTCGACTACGACTTCGACGCGCTGGCCCAGGTGATGCACCGTCACGGCTGGACCACGCTCCAGTTGGTCTGGCGTGAGACCCAGGAGCTCTTCCACGCCCGCGACCCCTTCCCGATCGGCGGTGTCGTCGAGGACCCGGCGACCGGCGCCGCGGCCGCCGCCTTCGGCGGCTACCTGCGCGTCCTCGGCGCCCTCCCGCCCTCCGGTGCCTTCACCATCCGTCAGGGGGAGGATCTCGGTCGGCCCAGCCTGCTCCGGGTCGAGGCATCCACCACGGACTCGCGCGTGCGGGTGAGCGGGCAGGCGGTGGCGATCGCGGGTGCCGGCGCGGGTACCGCCGGGGGAGAGGCCTGAGTGAACCGGCGGCGCCGGGGGCAACGTATGCGCCGCCCGCACAGTCGAGCGTGGCCGCGGCGCACGAAGGGGGCATCGGTGACCGCGGGCGTATGCCCTCCACCGCGGGAAACTAACGCATGTTTTGCGTGCTTGCAGGGCCGAAGCAAGGGCATCTGGTGGCCAGGAGGTTGATAACGATGGTTCCCCTGCTTCTGGTTCTTCTGCTGGCTCTGATCCTCTTCGGTGCGGGCTTCGCGCTGAAGGCACTGTGGTGGATCGCGGTGGTCGTGCTCATCGTGTGGCTGCTCGGCTTCGTCGTCCGCTCCGCGGACGGCGGCGGTCGAAGGGGGCGCTGGTACCGCTGGTGACCGAAGGCACCTGAACGCGAGGAGCGTGGTGGCCCGAAGGGGTGGGGCCCGGCCGGACACGGCCGGGCCCCAGGCGCGTGCGGAGCCGAATCGCGCGCCGGTGGTGCCAGGCGTTGTCAGGTTCTCGCCGGGGTACGACATTCGCCCGCGGCGTCCTCGGCTTCCCAGCGCAACAGGTCGCCCGGCTGACACTCGAGCACCTCGCAGAGCGCGGCGAGCGTCGCGAAGCGCACCGCCTTGGCGCGGCCGTTCTTGAGGACTGCCAGATTGGCGGGCGTGATCCCTACGCGGTCCGCGAGTTCACCCACGGACATCTTCCGCCGGGCCAGCATCACGTCGATGTCGACGACGATCGGCATCAGATCACCTCGTCCAACTCGGCCTGCAGCTGGGCCGCTTCGACGTCCCGCGCGACGGCCTGGGCGAGCAGCATCCGCAGCACGAGCACGATGAGCGCGACCCCCAGGATGGCCACGCCGATCCCGCCCATGATGAGGGTGACGCCGGGGTCGTCCCGTTGGCCCGGCGCGTTGAGGGCCGTCACCGCGAACCACATGAGGGCAGCCGCCACGATCGCGCCGATCACGCCGTCGACGTATCGGAAGGCGGCGTGGGAGAACACCGTTCCGCGTCGCACCATCGACACCAGCCGCCAGACGCAGACCAGCGCGACCTGGGCCGACACCATGCCCAGGATCGTGATCACGCGCAGCGGGGTCAGGGGGAGCGACCCGTCCTCCGGGTCGGTGGCCAGTGCCCATACCATCCCTGCCTGCACGAACACCGTGCCGGCGAGCACCACCGCGAGCACGGCACGCAGCGCACGCACTGTCAGCTTTCCCATGACCATCCCTCCGTCGAGTCCGTCGAGTCGACCGAGTCTATCGAATTGCGATGAGAATCTATCGATTCTCGATAGGTCTGGCAAGGTCGGGACCAGGGACCGGCCGCGGGCGGCTGCGGAGTTTCCCCGCTCTGCCGGCCCGGAGGCCCTCGGCCCCCGGATCCCTGAAGTGCGCCCGTGGCCTCCAGCGCCGTCCCGGATGGCCTCGTGCTCGGCTGGCAGGCTCCGACCGGCATCGGGGAACGTGGAAGGACAAGCCCACATCAACCCAGGGAGCAGCAGGTGACGGAGCCGGGCGAGGGCCGGAGCCGCCCAGGCGAATTTCCGAGGGGAATCCGCCTGCTGCCCCTGCTCCTGCTCGTCCTCGGTGTGGCCTTGGACCTGGCCACGCCCGAGGATGTCAGCGCCGCGGCGTGCTTCTCGGCGGCCCCGGTTGTCGCCGCGCCGCTGGTGTCGCTGTGGGGGACCGTGCTGGTCGGTCTGGCCGCGTCCGCCGCCGACCTGGCGGTGCTCGCGCATTTCGGCCTGCTCGGCGACTGGGGTGCCTTCAGCGACTGGATCTCGGTCGCCACGATGTCGGTTCTCGCCGTCTTCCTGAACCGTCTGCTGCACCGCCGGGAGATGCGGCTGCGGTCGGTGCGAGGCATCGCTGCCGCCGTGCAGCGCGCGGTGCTGCCGCAGCCGCCTTCGCAGATCGGGCCGCTGCGCATCGCCGCACGCTACGAGGCCGCCCAGACCGACGCGCAACTCGGTGGCGACCTGTATGCGGTGCAGGACACTCCGTACGGGGTGCGCTGTCTGATCGGTGACGTCCGCGGCAAGGGAATGGGCGCGGTCGAGGCGGTCACCGTGGTGCTGGGCGCCTTCCGGGAAGGGGCCCAGCGGGAGCCCACACTGACCGGGCTCGCGGAGTGGATCGAGCAGACGTTGCTCCGCGAAGCCGCACATCGGGAGGGGCTGGACCAGGTCGAGGACTTCACCACCGCCGTGCTGACCGAGATCCCACGGTCGGGTGATCGGGTACGGCTGGTCAACCGCGGGCATCCGGCCCCGCTGCTCCTGCTGCAGGGCTCCGTGCGCCTGCTGGAGCCCTCCCGGCCCGCCCTGCCCCTGGGCCTGGCACCGCTGGGCGCCGAGGCCGCCCCCACCGACACCGTGGCATTCCCCCCGGGAGCCACCCTGCTGCTGTACACCGACGGGGTCACCGAGGCCCGGGACATGAACGGTACGTTCTACGATCCCGCCGAGCGGCTCAGCGGCCAATGCCTCCGCAGCCCGGACGAGCTCCTCGCCATCGTCGTCGCCGACGTCGACCGTCACACTCGCGGTCAGGTCACCGACGACGTGGCCCTGCTCGCCATCACCCACACCTCCCTGCCCAGCCGAACCGTCTGCACTCCGCCGATGCCCCACCCTCCGGACCAGGCGGCGCGCTGAAGGGCAGCGTCCCCCGACGGGAGCGAGGCCACGACGGGCCGGCAGGCCGCTACGACGGCGTGCGGCCCACGGGCACCACTGAGCCCCATCACCGTGCTGCCGGCCTCAGCCGAGCGGGTCGGCCAGTCGCCAGCCGTGTTCGAGCAGCCGGTCGACTGCCTCCAGGGCGAGTCGCAGCCGGGTCGGGCGGTCGCCGCGCACCTCCTGCCAGGGCGCACCTCGATCGGAGAGCACCTTGCGGAACCGCTCGGTCATCCAGGGCCGCAGCGCCTCGCCGTCGCGCAGGCCGTCGTCGTCGAAGGGCACGTCCTCGTGGTCGGTGAGCAGATACAGCGCTCTGGAGGGCATGGCGTTGGCCAGTGCCCGCACCGCTTCGGTGGTGCGGCCGACGTAGCGCTCCTGCCAGACGGTGGTGGCCAGCGCGTCGGTGTCGCAGACCAGCACGGGCCCGCCGGTTCTTGCCGCTTGTTCCTCCTCGGCCGATTGGCGGGCGGCGACGGCCTCGAAGTCGGCGTCGCTCCACTCCAGGTCGCAGACTGTGGGCTCCGCACGACCGCGGCGGGCGGCCAGCGCACGGGCCACCGCGAGCTTGGCGACGGTCAGTTCGCGTCCGTATTCGGGGACCCACCGGGTGAGCGCATGCGGACCGCCGCAGGTGCGCAGTGCCTCGGCCAGGTCGCGGGAGAGGGTGGTGGTGCCGGTGGACTCGGCGCCGAGGACCACCACCCGCCGGGCGAACCAGGCCCGCACCGGCGGCTGCAGTTGGTCCCAGTGGCCCACCGGGTCGCTGCGGATGGCGGTCGCGGAGATGGCGAAAGTCTCTCGCGCACCGTCCAGGCGTACGTCCGCCGCGCCGAACCGGCGTGCCAGTTCGGCGCCGTAGGGTTCCGAGGTGAACACCGCGTCCACCCCGACGGCCGCGTGCGGCGCCCCGGCCACCGCCTCGCGCATCAGGGCCACGTGCCCGGCCCAGACGCTGTCGCTGTCGTAGTCCACCGGGATGTTGTCGGCGATCCCGGTGATGGCCACATGGGGACGGTCCGCGTACTCCTCGCGCAGCCAGCCGACCCGGTCGGCCAGCGGTATCGACTCCACGTCGGCTGCCATCACCACGACGGTGACGCGACGGCAACTGCTCGCCGCGGTGCGCACCAGGAAGTGGTGACCGGCATGCGGAGGGTAGAACTTGCCGATGACCAGACCGTGGCCGAAGGGGGCCGTCATGCTCGCACCAGGTCCGTTGCGGCGGCCGTCCGGCCGGCGGCCAGCACCTGGCGCCAACTGCGGGCTCCGAGGAGGCACATCGTCAGGAAGAGCACGTAGACGACGCCCGTCAGGTAGAGCACCTTGGCGAAGTACAGCGGGATGTAGACCACGTCCGCGGCGATCCAGAAGTACCAGGTCTCATAGGACTTGGTGTTGAGCAGCCACTGGGCGGCCAGCGACAGCGCGGTGGTCAGGGCGTCCCAGAACGGCGCCATGTCGTGGGCGCGGGTCAGTATTGCGGTCAGGTTCCAGGTCACGGGCACGACGAGCAGCAACAGGACGACGACCGTACGCGCTGAGGCGTGGCCCATCCGGCGGGCGGAGCGGCTCTCGCCGCCGCGCAGCCAGGTCCACCAGCCGACGGCGGCCAGCACCAGGTACACGACCTGCAGTACGGCGTCGGCATACAGTCGGGCGCTCCAGAACAGGACCAGGAAGAAAAGGTTGTTGGCGATGCCGACAGGGAAGTTGGCGATCCTCGCCCTGACGGTCAGCCAGACGCAGGCCGCTCCCGTGGCGAAGCCGAGCAGCTCCGCCCAGGTCACCGCATCGCGGCCGAAGTCGAACAACACGGTGTTCAAAGGCGCGACGATATCGCCCAGGACGTCGCTGACAGCCATGCAGAGCTCCTTGCCCAGTAAGTGTCAGCATGACGATAAATGGTGGGGGGTCGCGTGCCAAGCCCCTTTCGGGGCCTGCACTCAACACCGGGAGCCGGCTGCCGAAGCCTCAGCGCGAGTGGCCGGGACTCCCCACCTCCGTCCCACCGTCGCAGCAGGTCCACCACGGCACGCCCACCCGCAGCCGGCAGCGCGGCCGCGGCGGCGCGGGCCGTCGGGATGGACAACGGTGATCACAATGAGCTTGCCTTGGTCGTTCTGTCGGACAGAAGGCGGACAGAAGGCGGACGATGGGAGAGGAATGCAGCCCGGACGGTACGAAGAGGTCGCCGATGCCGCAGAGCTTCCTGCGCGGCTGCGACACGTGTACTGGATTGGCGGCGGGAGCGGGGCGGGCAAGTCGACGATCGCCGGCCGGCTCGCCGACCGTTACGGTTGGCGCCGCTACGCGACCGACGACGTGATGCAGGACCACGCCGGACGGACCACGCCCGAACAGGCCCCCCTCCTGCACGAGTTCATCGCCATGGACATGGACGAGCGATGGGTGAACCGGTCGCCGGACACCATGCTGGAGACATTCCATTGGTTCCGGGGCGAGGGCTTCGAATTGATCATCGAAGACCTTCTTCGCCTGCCCCGGGAACCGTGCGTCATCGTCGAGGGCTTCCGGCTGCTGCCGCACCTCGTGAAGCCGCTGCTCGCTGCTCCTGAGCACGCCGTCTGGCTCCTTCCCACACCTGATTTCCGTCAGGACGCCTTCCAGACCCGGGCCGCACCGGGGGAGGGGTTTGTATGGCGGACCAGCGATCCGGCAAAGGCCGCTCGAAATCTCGTAGAGCGTGACCACATGTTCACCCAGCGCGTACGGAAGGAAGCCGAGCGTCTCCAACTGCGCACCATCCCGGTAGCCACGACGATGACCGAAGAGGACCTCGAAGAGCAGGTGACCAGAGCGTTCGGACTCTGACATCGGCCGGCAGACCGCAGGGCCCGTCCTCTGGATCGTGCAGCAGTTGCACAGGGGCTGCCGGGAGTGATCCATGGCCCCACTCACCCGTGCCTCGCCGTCCCACCCCGTCCCACCCGGCGAGATCACCGTTGGCAACCATCAGCCGCACTGCCGGGTGGAGTGGTCGGTTTCGGCGAGGCAAGCTTGGTGCATGCAGGTGCTTCGGCGTCTCTGGCGGCTGCCGGGAGCAGGCGGTCATGGCCGGGCCTTCCTCGTGCTGATGCAGGGCGTGCCCTTTCTGATCGCGCTGGCCGTGCTGGTCGTGGAGCTCACGCCCGCGCACTTCATCTATACCGGGCCCTTCCTCACCGCGATCCCGGCGCTGGCGGCAGTGACCTTGGGGCCCCGGGGCACCACCGCGGCGGCGGCGCTGGCGCTGGCGGTCAGTGTGACCACCGCGGTGTGGAACGGCGCCTGGGGCACCCTGCAGGTCTACACCAACTTCCTGGCTCTGGCCCTGGTCTCCGTGGCCGGCTTCATCGCCAGCCGCGCTGTGCAGCTGCGCCGGCAGAGAGAGCTGGACCAGGTGCGCCGCATCGCCGTGGCGGCGCAGGAGGTTGTGCTGCGACCCGTGCCGGCGCGCTTGGGTCCGCTGCGGACCGGCAGCCTGTGCCTCGCGGCGGGGACGGGGGCGCGGGTGGGCGGTGATCTGTACGAGGCCGTGCAGACGCGCTACGGCGTCCGGATGATCGTCGGGGACGTCCGGGGCAAGGGGCTGACCGCGGTGCGGGCCGTCGCGGTGGCGCTGGGCGCGTTCCGCGAGGCCGTGCACTACGAGGATGACCTCGTGGAGGTGATGAACCGCTGCTCGGCCGCGCTGCGCCGGGAACTCGCCGTTCCGGGTGCGTATGGCCAGGAGGTGGTGCTGGAAGGGTTCACCACGGCC
This sequence comes from Streptomyces sp. AF1A, assembly GCF_047340315.1. Taxonomy (NCBI): domain Bacteria; kingdom Bacillati; phylum Actinomycetota; class Actinomycetes; order Kitasatosporales; family Streptomycetaceae; genus Streptomyces; species Streptomyces sp. AF1A. Next base: position 10,989 of record NZ_JBLEBI010000002.1, on the reverse strand, counting down.
CTCATCGCGCAGGTGCCGGACGAGCCCGTGGTGCAACTGGTCAACCGCGGACATCCGCCACCGCTGCTGCTGCACCGGGGCAGTGCCGCGCCGCTGATGCCGAGCGTGCCGTCGCCGCCTCTGGGCCTGGAAGACCTCATCCCCAGTCTCCCCGAGAAGCCCGAGAGCCGTGCGTTCATCCCCGGTGACCGTCTGCTGCTGTACACCGACGGTGTGATCGAGGCCCGCGATGGCGACGGCGACTTCTTCGCTCTGCCGAAGGCCATGGAGGCGATAGGCGCCGGCCCCGCCCCTTCGGACTTCCTGCAGCAACTGCACCAGGCATTGATCCGCCACACCGGCGGCGATCTGGCGGACGATGTGGCGATGATCCTGGCCGACCGGTTCAACGGCCTGCCACAGTCACCTTCCGGTGGAGCGGGCGCCGGATGAACGCCTGAGCGCCGCAGCCGACTGAGGAACCGGGAGCGCAAGGCCGCCCGCCGCACGGTCTGCGGAACTGCTCACAGCCGGTGCCGGACACCTACCTGCCCAGCGCTACGACATGACATTCCCTCCCGAGCACTCATGCCGCTCCTGTACGGCCAGAACCGCATCCTTCGTGACGGCACGCTATGCTCCTGCGGCTGATCACTCAGGAGAGGGCACCCATGCGCCGCATATGTTTCGGGATGACAACAGCCATGGCAGCCGTGGCGTTCACCGCAGGGTGCGCTGCGACCAGTCCGAAGGCGCAGGCATCGCACTCTCCTGCAACGCCGCACTCCACCACGACCGCAGCGCCCTCCACGACTGCCTCGGCCGGCAGCAGCCCCACCAGCGTGACGACTTCGGCGGCCGCTCAGGCCATCCCCGACGGATACGACGCCACGCGCAACGCGAAGGCCGACATCCGCGCCGGGCTTGCCGAAGCGGCGAAGGACCACCGGGAAGTTCTCCTCGACTTCGGTGCCAACTGGTGCCCGGACTGCCGCGTGCTGGACACGATGTTCCGCTCGGCGCAGGTCGAACCGCTGCTGAAGAAGGACTACATCGTGGTCGCCGTCGACGTGGGCCAGTTCAACCACAACCTCGGCCTCGCCGGCCGGTACGTCGACCTGCAGACCAGCGGAATCCCGGCTCTGGCGGTCCTGAAGCCGAACGGCGTCGTGCGAACCGCGACCAATGACGGGGCCTTCGCCAACGCCCGCTCCATGAACCCGGGCCAGGTCAGGGCATTCCTGGCCCAGTGGGCGCACACCGAGAACCGGTGAGGGCCTCGTCGTGGCGCGGCGCCGCCGTGGCCGTGGCCGCGGTGGGGACCCTTGTGCTCGGCGGCTGTGGGGCAGCCCCGTCACCAGCGCCTACCGCACACGCCACCGCGAACGGGGTCACCGTCAAGGTCACCCTCCTCCCTGCGTCCGGCGGCGGGGACGAGATCAGAGCGACCTTCAGTCCGCGGCAGACCGGGTTCCACCTCTACAGCATCGATCTTCCCCCTCAGGGCGTCGATGGATTGGGGGTCCCGACCAGACTCTCCGTGGCGGGAGGTCTCGGCGCCATGGGCAAACCGACCGCGCATCAGGCGATCCGTCACCTTCGGCTCAGAGGACTCTCGACCGAGCTTCCCGTCTACCCTGACGGTCCCGTGACGTTCACCTTGCCGGTCCGCAGGACCGGCTCCCACCAGGCTGACGTGATCGTCAGCTATGGGGCGTGCAGTGCGACCCGGTGCCTCGTTCCGGTGACGAACGAAGTGATCCAGCTCGACCTCGGCTGAACCGCGGCCGCCCCGTGCCACTTCCGGGGCGCGAGCCGAGTCAGCGCCTGGCGCCCATCCTCCTACGGAACGGATCTGATCGACCTGGAGCTCGACGAAGAGTTCTTCACGCCCGTTCCGCAATACGCGCAGTCCATCTGGGAACGATGGCTCGCTGGTCCGCCGGACAACCCGGGTGCCACGCGAGGACGGAGACAAAGAGCTGCAGATCCTCGGCGCGTTCGCTCACGGCCTTGCCGAGGCCGGCCAGTTCGAGCGGGCCGTTACCGTACAACGCGAGGTGGTTGACATTCACCGCGCGGCGGGCGGCCCTGGAGGCTGCCCCTCACCCGATGGCGTCGTGTGGTCGCTGCTCGATCTGGCGATCTACCTCGATCTGGCCGGGCAGACCGACGCGAGCCTGGAGATCGAACGCAACGCGCTCCAGTTCAAGCGCCGCATGGCCGCAGCCGATCCCCGGCGTCTGCCCGGACTGGCGATCTGGCTCGCGGGGGTCTCACTCCGGTTCGCCGACACCGGACGTCGCCAGGAAGCCGGCAAGCTCCTGGACGAAGCCATCGCCGCCTGCGACCTGCTTCCGCCCGAAGGCGACCGTGGGAACTCCGGATTCCATCAGGCCGTCCAGGCCGCATTGTTCGCCCGGTCTGGGGCCCGGGACGAGCGCATCAGCGGCGGTCGGACGACCCCGATCGGCGTCAGTCCAGATCCCCGGGCCCTCCAGCCGGTACTCGGGGTGAGCTTTCACAGGTGGTCCTTCAGTGTCCGGCAGGCCTACCGCGCTGGACGCGAGGCCATCGACGACGCGATCTCGGCGGCCGGAGACCGGTCCGCGCTCGATCCCGCACAGTTGGCCGAGGTCGGGACCCTCCTGCGCCGCCGCAACATCCGCCAATCGGTCGCCTTCGACTGCATCCCGCAGCAGTTCACCGAGAAGGCCATTCCGGCCCTGGCTGAAAGCGTGGCCCTCGAACGTCAGCTTCTCGCTGCTTGCCCGAACAACGGTCCGGGACGCTTGATCCGATCGCTGACTGACCAAGCAATCGGTCAGATGTGCGCCGGCGCGAACTCGACTGCAGGTGAGACCCTCCGTGAAGCTCACGACCTGTCCGCAGCTCAAGACGGCCCAAACTGACCCGCCCCAAGGGCGAGCCGGCCAGGCATGCGGACAGTTCCCATACCCGACCCCCACCATTACACGCCGTCCAGGAGCTGGAGATGGGAACCCGCATGGCCTTGGTCCCGGACACCTGGGACGACCCGAGAGACACCCCGCTGACTCAGGGCGGCGACGACGCTGTCCCGGCCGACGCTGACCAGGAAGCAGTTCGGTGACCCGCCCGGGCCGCGGCGGCACGGGGCCAGGCCGGCCGTCGGCCCTGCCATCGGGCGAGTACGACCCGCCGGGCCCGGTGGGGGCAGGCCCTGCGGGCGCGACCGTGGTCTTCTTCCACGGTGACGACGGCCGCCGGGCCGCTTCCCGCAGCGTGCCGGAGTTGCGCGGCCTGAAAGGCTCATTAGGCTGGGGCGCTGCGACGGGTGGTCCGCCCGCTGTCCGGCGGGGTACGGCACCCTGCGGCCGTAGGCCGCTGCCCCGGACCACCTCACCCAAGGACGGCTACCGAGTGTCTTTCTTCACCATCGGTCACCGCGGTGTCATGGCCGCCGAGCCGGAGAACACCCTGCGCTCCTTCCTGCGGGCCGAACGCGAAGGGCTGGACGGCATCGAACTGGACCTGCACCTGAGCAAGGACGGCGAGCTGGTCGTCATGCACGACGAGACACTGGACCGCACGACGGACGGCACCGGTCCCATCGCCGACCAGGACCTGCTCGACCTCAAGAAGCTCGACGCCGGCCGCGGTGAGCGCATCCCCACGTTCGGCGAGGTAGTGGACGCCGTCGGGCCGACACTGCCGATCCAGGCGGAGATCAAGGACACGGCCGCCGCCCGGTCGCTGGCCAAGGCGCTCACCGACCGCCGCCTGCTGGACCGGGTCTCCGTGCTGTCGTTCCACGACGCGGCGCTGATCGAGATCCGCAACCTGCTGCCCCAGGCCCGCACCGTGCTGGTGGCGGGCCCCAGCGCACACCGCGACACCTTCGTCGGCCGCGCCCGGAAGGTCGGATCCACTCTGGTCAGCGTGGAGCTGCGCCAGCTGAACCAGGCCATCGTGGAGAAGTGCGCCGCCGCCGGCATCGACGTGATGGCCTGGACCGTCAACGACGAGCGCGACCTGGCGCTGGCCCGAGCGCTCGGGCTGGTCGGCTGTGTGACCGACCAGCCCGGCATGAAGCGGCTGGTCGAGGCCACGGCCTGACCCAGGGGCCATGGACCGAACCGGCACCGGCCCGGTCGGACGACGGCACGAACGCCGTCGTATCGGGGGGTGTGCCGGAGTTCCACCGGCGTTCATGTCGTTGGTCTGTCGGCTGCAGCGATCGCTGTGGTCGTTGGGAAGCCGTGACGAGGGGTGCGATGGATGCGGGTCGCAGAGGCGGGCGGAGGCCAGGGGGGCAGATACCCCGAAAATGGCTGGATCGGCCGCCGGATGGCCATCGGCTCGCTGCGGTTGCGTTTCACCGAGGGCTGTGAGCGCTGCGTGATGATCACCAAGGAAGACTCCGTCCGTTCCGCACGACCGCTCCGTGCTGCGCTGGGTCGCCCGCGAGTTGGGCAACGTCCTGGGGGTGTACGTGGCGGTCGAGACACCGGGCCAGGTCCATGTCGGAGACAGGGCACGCTGGATCGGCTGAGCCGACCCGGGCTTACGGCTGCCCGGCCGCGGGATCACCTGGCACGGTCATCGGTGTGTGCCGGCTCTGGCGTCGAACCCTGGGCGGCTCGCGGGTGTTGCAGATGTCGGCTTGCAGGGTGCTGCTCGATGCCTTTCGGCGGTTCTGGTCGATGCGCGGGAGCGTCTGTTCGTGCGGAGTTGCGGCACGCGCCGTTCGGCCGGCGGGGTGGACGGTCTTCTCCCGTCGGCTATGCGGACTCCGCCCGGGGCCCCTCCGCACCGTCGTGGCCGCCGTCGCCCCTGGTGGCGTCCGCGTCGCCGTGCCCGGGCGGCTGCGAACGCTGCGAGGCCTGTGCGCCGTGAGCCTCGGCGAGCGGCGCCAGATGCTGCGCGGCGCTGTCCAGCAGTGCGAGGTCGGCCTTGGTGTGCGCGATGGCGGCGTCGATGAGGACGGCGACCAGCGGCTCGGCGGCGTGAGCCCGGCGTTGCTGTGCCAGGCCGGCGAGTTCGGACAGGTACGTCTGCCGCTGGGCTTCGAGCAGTGTGGTCAGGGCCTGTGGGCCCAGGGCGACGGCGCCGAAGAGTTTGAGGAACAGTTCGTCGCGGAATCCGCCGACGCGCACCCAGGCGGTCGTCGCCCACGTGTCCAGTTCGGTCCTGCCGGCGTCGGTGAGTGTGTAGAGGTTCTTGTCGGGTCGGTCGGCCTGAGTGACCTGGGCACGTGAGACGTAGCCGTCACGGACCAGCCGTTCGAGGATCTGGTAGAGGTGCCCGATGTTCAGGCCACCCCACTGCGGCCCGATGGCCTCCTCGAACCGGGCCTTGAGTTCGTACCCGTGGCTGGGCCGCTGGGTCAGCAGTGCGAGCACGGCGTGATGGAGTGGCATGTACCTCCCTTCTGCATTGTGACAATATACCCGTGCATTGTGGCAATGTATGGGCGAGACGAGGCTGCATCTATGGCTGTGAGCGTGGCGTTGCGCGGGGTGAGCCGCCGGTACCCGGGGCTGACCGCCCTGGACGGGGTCGACCTGGAGGTTCCGGCCGGCGAGGTGGTGATGCTGACCGGGCCCTCTGGTGCCGGCAAGTCCACCGTGCTGCACGTGACGGGCGGCATGGACCGTCCCGACGAGGGGCACGTCGAGATCGACGGCAAAAAGCTGGCGCCGCGGAACCTGGACGAACACCGGCGACGTGTGGGCTTCGTCTTCCAGCGTTTCCACCTGCTGCCCGCGCTGACCGTGCTGGACAACGTACTCGCCCCCGTACTGCCGCGCAGAGTGGACTTCGACCGGCGTGAACGCGGCATGGAACTGCTCGAAGCGGTCGGCCTGGGAGACCGGGCCGGCGCCCTGCCCTCGCAGCTGTCGGGCGGCCAGCAGCAACGCGTCGCCGTCGCACGCGCGTTGGTCAACCGGCCGGGGCTGCTGCTGGCCGACGAGCCGACGGGCAACCTGGACAGTGTCATCGGCCGGGAGATCATCGACCTGCTGATGACGCTGCGCGAGCGGTACGGGATGACGATGCTGATCGCCACCCACGACATGGAGGTCGCCGCGGGCGGCGACCGGGTGGTGCGCCTGCAGGACGGCAGGATCACCTCCGACCAGCGGGTCACGCCGTCCGGCGACGTGCTGGACCGGCTGGGGGGCCTGCGCCCGTGATGACGATCGTTCTCGAGCAGCTCCGTCGGCGGCGCGGGCGAGCGCTGGCGCTGGCCGCCGGCATCCTGGTGGCGGCGACCAGTTTCACCCTGCTGACCGCGACGGTGAGCACCAGCAGGGCGACCACCGTGGGCACGGTGGGCAGGAACGCACGCTCCGCGTACGACGTCCTGGTGCGGCCGCCGAACTCGCAGACGGACGTGGAACGGCAGAGCGGACTGGTCGTGCCGAACTTCCTGTCCGGCACGTTCGGCGGCATCACCATGGACCAGTACCGGCGCATCCGCGGCATGGCCGGAGTCGACGTGGCCGCGCCCGTCGCCAACATCGGCTACCTCATGGTGATGAGCACCGTCACCGTGGACGTCTCCCGCTTCCTGGACGGCAAGGCGTCCCGTCAGATCCTGCGGATCAGCCCGACGCTCACGGCCGGACTGGGCACCTACCGCACCTCCGACGAGTACGTCTACCTCACCCGCAGCCCGCTGACATCGGGGTCCTCGTCGGACCACGTCTTCCTGTCCGACACCCTGGAAAAGGGCGCCGTCGACAAGAGCACCCGGCGCTATCTGCTGAAGGGAAAGTACGACGTCTGCTTCTACTTCAACCGGGACAAGACCGAGCGAACGCGCTTCAACCTCGAACTGCCGATGAGGCCGAACCTCATCGCCGAGGACCGCAGCAAGATGTCGCCGTTCGACCCGGACCTGAACTCGTGGATGAACTGCCAGTCCGGGCAGGACAAGGCCACCATCGACGTTCCGGTCAGTTACCCCGTCCTGCTGTCCGCCATCGACCCCAGGGCCGAGGACCGGCTCGTGGGCCTGGGCACGACGATCACCTCGGGCCGGATGCTCAGCGAGCACGACAAGCCGTGGGTGCTGCCCCGCTCGAAGAGCATCCACGGACAGCGCGACTCGTACATCCCCGCGATGCTCAGCAGCAGCCCACTGACCACCGGAACGCTCAACGCCACCGTCGAGCGGCTCGACGTCGGCGACCCGGCGAAGCTGCCGTCGAAACTCGGCAACCCGGCCGCCGCGAGCTTCGTCCGCTCCCTGCACGGCACCCGCGTGGGCAAGGTCGGCGTCGATCTGAGCAAGGGCTACAAGAAGGCGCTGCAGGAGGATTCCTTCGACACCGGCGCCTACTGGACGGTCGGTCCCGTCACCTACCGCCGTACCCCCGACGGCGACCTCGCCGTACAGCCGCAGGCGCGGCAGAAGCCCGGCCTGTGGGTGACCAACCAGGGAGAGCAGCCGGTCCCGTTCGTCCCCGAGGAGAACCAGGGCGAGCAGTACCGCAAGGTCATCAGTCACGCCTCCACGGACTGCCTCGGCCTGGGATACTGCGACCGCGCCGACTCCGGGCGTCTGCCCAATCCCTTCGTCCACCTGGTCGGCCGCTACGACACCGGCAAACTGCGCGGCTTCTCACCGCTGTCCGGCGTCCCGCTGGAGACCTACCAGTCGCCCCAGGTGACCGGCGCGGACCGGGCCACGCGCGCGGCGCTCCACGACAGACCGCTGCGGCCCGACCGCAACCTGGGCGGTTACGTCAGCCCGCCGCCGACCATGCTGACGACGATGGACTCCATCACCGCGCTCACCAAGAGCCGCCGGGTCGCGAGCCTTCAGGACAAGGCGCCGGTGAGCGCGATCAGGATCCGGGTGGCCGGCGTGAGCGGCGTCGACACCGCCTCCCGTGCGCGGGTGAACGCCGTGGCCGGAGCGATCCGGGCCGCCTACCCCCGGCTCCAGGTCGACGTCACCGTCGGCAGCTCGCCCGCCCCGCAGACGGTGGCGCTGAATGCCTCGGCGCACGTGACGGAGCGCTGGGTCGCCAAGGGCGTCGCACTGCGCATCCTCCGGGCGGTGGACACCAAGAGCGCGGTGCTCTTCGTCCTGGTCCTCGTCGTGTGCGCGCTCTTCCTCGGGCAGGCGGCACTGGCCTCGGTGCGCTCGCGCCGCGCCGAGATCGGCACACTGCGCTGCCTGGGCTGGAGCGGCGGCGAGGTACTCCGCCTCATCCTCGGCGAACTGGCCGTCATCGGCCTCGCCTCAGGGGCCGTGGGCACAGTCCTCACGTACGCGCTGGGCCGCTTGCTGGGGCAGCCCGATGCCGGTGCCAAGTCACTCCTCGTGCTGCCGGTGGCACTCCTCGTGGCCCTGGCCGCGGGCCTCATCCCCGCCTGGCTCGCCACCCGGCTGGGACCGATGGAAGCCGTCAGGCCCCCCGTGACCGCGGCCCGCCGCGCCCGCCCGGTGGGTTCGGTGGCCGGACTCGCCGTGCTCAACCTGCTGCGGGTCAGGGGCCGCACCCTGCTGGGTGCCGCCGGGCTGGCGCTCGCAGTGGCCGCGTTCACCGTGCTGCTCGCCCTGACCCTGGCCTTCCGCGGCGAGGCGGCCGGATCGCTGCTCGGCAACGCCGTGGTCGCGCAGGCGCGTGGGGCCGACTACCTCAGCGTCGCTCTCTCCCTGCTGCTGGGTGCCGCCGGCGCCATCGACGTACTGATCATCTCGCAGCGCGAGCGCGCCGCCGATCTCGCGGTGCTGCGGGCGACCGGCTGGACCAACCGCCAACTGGGCATGCTGACCCTCTACGAGGGGATCGGACTGGCTCTGCTGGGCGGCCTGACCGGCGCGGTCGCCGGACTGCTCGTGGTGCTGTCGCTCGGCCAGGGCCTGCTGCACGGACACCTCCTCGCGATCACCGGCGCCGCGCTGCTGGCCACGCTGGCCGCGACCGTCCTGGTGAGCGCGGCTCTGACCGTGCCGATCCGGGGGCTGTCCCGGATCGCCCCCGCCCACCTGCTCGCCGCCGACTGACCCGCCGTCCGACGGCTGCCGCACGAGACGTCCGGCCCGGTCACCCGCGGCCGCATCCTGGGCGGGCGTCACCGGCGGCCCCGCTCGCGTCGGCCACCCGGCCGAAGGCGCACCGTTCGGCATCCCGGGGGCTCAGATCCCGGGACCGGCCGGATGGACCTCCGGTGCGGCGTACGGGGCCCAGCTGCTGAGAATGCGCAGGGACTCGGCCGTGGTGGTGCCCGGCTCCGGGACGTAGACGCACAGCGTCTGGTTCTCGTCGCCGGGTGGCTGCAGCGACTCGTACGAGAAGTGCAGGTCGCCGACGAGGGGGTGCCGGTAGTGCTTGCTCCCGTGGGTGCGGCGCAGCACACGGTGATCGTTCCACCAGGTGCTGAACTCCGGTGACTTGAGCGTCAGTTCGCCGATCAGGTCGGCCAGCCGGCGGTCCTGCGGGCAGCGGCCGGCTTCGAGCCGCAGCATGGCCACGGTCTCGGCCGCGATCTGCTCCCAGTCACCGGTGCGCTCGCGGGCCTCGGGGTCGAGCAGGTAGTAGCGGGCGAGGTTGCGCCGCTGGACGGGCAGTGCCTCGAAGTCGGTGAGGACGGCGCGGGCCAGGTGGTTGGAGGCGAGCACGTCGGTGCGCCGGCCGATGACGAACGCGGGCACGTGGTCCAGGGTCTGGAGCATCAGGTGCAGACCCTGGCGAACCCGCTGCGGCGCGACCGGCGCCCGCCGCGCGCCCGGGCGGGCGAGGAGGTTGGTGAGGTGCTCGCGCTCGGCGGCGTCCAGGCGCAGGGCGCGGGCCAGGGCGTCCACCACCTCGGGTGAGGGGTGTGCGGCCCTGCCCTGCTCCAGCCGGGTGTAGTACTCGGTGCTCACGCCCGCCAGGCGGGCGACCTCCTCCCGGCGCAGCCCGGGGACCCGGCGGGGGCGCCCGTCCGCGGGCAGCCCCGCCGACTCGGGGCTGACCCGCCCGCGACGGGTGCGCAGGAAGTCGGCGATCTCGCTGCTGCGGTCCATACCCCCAGTCTGGCCTGCTCGCACTCGGCGTGCGCCCGCGTGGGTGGCCCTGTCAGTACCTGCCTCGCCAAGGTCACCTCCGGGCCGTCCGGGCGGGTGACGCGGTGGTCTGCTTGATGACAGGGGCCGCGACGGCGGACGTCCGAGGCCCCGCCCGTACCCACTCGTTTTTCGGAAGGTGTCACCTCATGACCACCAAGACCTCTGGCACGGCCTCCACCAGGCCCCTGGACGGCCGGGTCGCCGTCGTCACCGGCGCGTCCAGCGGCATCGGCGAGGCGTCGGCCGAACACCTCGCGTCGCTCGGCGCCAAGGTCGCCGTGCTGGCGCGGCGCGCGGAGCGGCTGGACGACCTGGTCGCGCGTATCGGCAAGAACGGCGGCACCGCCGTGGCGATCGCCGTCGACGTGACCGACGCCGCCGCGGTGCGGGCCGCCGCCGACCGCGTGGAGACCGAGCTGGGCGGCGCCGACCTGCTCTTCAACAACGCCGGCGTCATGCTGCCCGCGCCGATCGAGGAGCTGCGCGCCGACCAGTGGCAGCAGCAGATCGACCTGAACATCTCCGGGCTGATGAACGTCATCGGCGCATTCACCCCGCAGCTGGTGCGGGCCGGCGCCGAGCGCGGCGTGGCCGATCTGATCAACACGTCGTCGAGCGCCGCGCGGAACCTCTACCCGACGTTCGCCGTCTACGCCGGCACCAAGGCCTTCGTCTCGCATCTGTCGAAGCACCTCCGTATGGAGCTCGGCCCGAAGAACGTGCGGGTCTCGGCGATCGAACCCGGGATCGTCGGCACGGAGCTGCAGGACCACGTCACGGACCCCGGCGCGCTCGCCTGGCTCGAGGGGGCGAAGGAGACCATCGACTGGCTGATACCGGACGACATCGCGCGGACGGTCGGCTTCATCGCCTCCCTGCCGTTGCGCGTCAACCTCCCGCAGGTCTTCGTCATGCCGACGGCCCAGCCCAGCTGACACCGGCCCGGCCCGGCACCTGGT
>NZ_JBLEBI010000199.1:0-12536 GCF_047340315.1 Streptomyces sp. AF1A | reverse complement strand
GATGCGCCGACCACCGCTCCAGCAACCGCGCCGCCTGCGCCCTGAGCGCCCCCTCGGAACGCGCCGACAGCGGCAGCGGGACCGCGCCCGGTGCCTGGGGTGCCGGGCCCGCCTCCGGCCGCGGCGCGGGGGCCTCGGACAGGACCAGGTGGCAGTTGGTGCCGCCCATGCCGAAGGAGCTGACGCCCGCGTGGCGCGGGCGGCCCGGACGGGCCGGCCAGGGGACGGCGCTCGTGGGGACGGTCAGCCCGAGGCGGTCCAGCGGGATGCCGGGGTGCGGGGTGTCGTGGTTGAGGGTGGCCGGGACGGTGCCGTGGGCGAGGCAGAGCGCCGCCTTGACGAGGCCGACGATGCCCGACGCGCCCTCCAGGTGGCCCACGTTGGTCTTCGCCGAGCCCACCCGGAGCGGGCCCGCGTCGCCCCGGGCGGTGCCGAGCACGGCGCCCAGGGCGGCGGCCTCGACGGGGTCGCCGACGGGGGTGCCGGTGCCGTGCAGCTCGACGTAGCCGATGTCCCCGGGGGTGAGACCGGCCCGGCGCAGGGCGGCCCGGATCACGTCCTCCTGGGCGGCGCGCTCGGGCGCGGTGAGGCTCGTACCGCCGCCGTCGTTGTTGACGGCGCCGCCGCGGATGACGCAGTGCACGCGGTCGCCGTCGGCGAGGGCGTCGGCGAGCCGCTTCAGGACGACGACGGCGCCGCCCTCGCCGCGCGCGTAGCCGTTGGCACGGGCGTCGAAGGTGTGGCAGCGGCCGTCCGGCGACAGGGCGCCCATGCGCTCCATGCCGAGGGTGCTCTCCTCGGCCAGGATCAGGTTGACGCCGGCGGCGAGGGCGAGCGTGGACTCCCCGCGCCGCAGGCTCTCGCAGGCCAGGTGGACCGCGACCAGCGAGGAGGACTGGGCGCAGTCGACGGTCAGGCTGGGGCCGCGCAGGCCCAGCAGGTAGGAGACGCGGTTGGCGACCATGCCGCGGTGCAGCCCGGTGGCGGTGAGGCCGGAGACGGCGGCCGGGCCGGTGCGGCGCACCAGGGTGGCGTAGTCGTCGTTGATGATCCCGGCGAACACGCCGGTGCGGGTGGCGCCGAGGTCGGCCGGGACGATCCGGGCCTCCTCCAGCGCCTCCCAGGTGAGTTCGAGCATCAGCCGCTGCTGCGGGTCCATGGCGGCGGCCTCGCGCGGGGAGATGCCGAAGAACGCCGCGTCGAACCGGTCCTTGTGCGCGATCCGTCCGGCCCAGCGCCCGGTGCGCTCGTCCCGGGTGACGGCGCCGGTGCCGCTCGCCAGCAGCCGCCAGAACTCCTCGGCGGAGTCGGCGCCCGCGACCCGGCAGGCCAGGCCCACGACGGCGACGGCCTCGTCGTCGACACCGTGTGCGGGGCTCACGGTCCCCTCTTGTGTACGCATCTGAACTCGTGTCCCCTTGGCTGTCGTGGGCATGGCTGCGGTGGTGCGGCTGCGGTGGTGGGCGTGCGGGAGGACGCCGGTCCGGCCGGGTCAGCTGGACAGGACCGCCTTCAGCACCGTCTGGTCGGCGACCGCCCGCAGGGCCGCCTCGTGCTCGGTCAGCGGGAAGGAGGTGACCAGTCCCCTCAGGTCGAAGCGGGCGGTGAGGGCCGGCAGCAGCCGTACGTACTCGGTGAGGTGGGCGCCGGTGAACGCCCAGGAGCCGACCACGTCCAGCTGCCGGTACACGATCTGGTGGGGGTTGAGCCGGGTGTCCCCGGCGTCGGTGTACTGGCCGATGATCAGGTACGAGCCGCCGCGCCGGGCGAGCGTCAGGCCCTGGGCCACGGCCGCGGGCACGCCCGCGCACTCGATCACCAGGTCGGCGCCGCGCCCGCCGGTCTCGGCGCGCACCCGGTCCAGGGCCGCCTCGACGCCGCCGGGCCCGGTGATGTCGATGTGCACGTCGCCGATGCCGGCCTTGGCCGCGAGGTCGAGCCGGCCCGCCGGGCCGCCCACCACGATCACCCGGGCGGCACCGGCCAGCTGGGCGAGCGCCGCGGCGGCGAGGCCGACCGGGCCGGCGCCCTGGACGACGACGGTCTCCCCGAGCCGCACCGGGCGCCGCTCGTACAGGGCGTGCACGACGGTGGGGCCGGCGCAGGCGAAGGCCATGGCGGCGAGCGGGTCGACGCCGTCGTCGAGTCGTACCACGGTGGCGCCCTCGTGCAGCACGATCGCCTCGGCCCAGGCGCCGGCCAGCTCCGAGCCGTCGGCGAGTGCGCGGTTGACGCCGTAGGTGCGGCGGTTCTCGCACAGGGTCGGCTCGCGGTGCAGCCGGCAGGGCACGCAGGTGCCGCAGGCGATGGAGGAGGCCCACATCACCGTGTCGCCGGGCCGCAGCGCGGTACCGGCGGCGTCCCGGCGCGGGGTGCCGGGCCCGAACTCCTCGACCGTGCCGAGGCCTTCGTGGCCGAGGACCAGCGGGGTGGGGATGGCGAGGTGGCCCTGCTGCAGGTGCAGGTCGGTGCCGCAGATCCCGCCGTGGCGGCAGCCGACGACCATGCCGCCCGCGGGCGGCTCGGGCACCTCGAACTCCCGCAGCCGCAGCGGCTCCTGGAAGCGCTCCAGGACGACCGCGCGGGCCCGCTGTCCGACGCGGCTCATACGAGGGCCCCCTCGAGCGCGTCGAGGAAGGTGGTGTCCAGCGGGCGCAGCGGCTCGGTGTCCCGGCCGACCACGTACTCGGGCCGCGGCTCGCCGGGCCAGCTGGGCAGGTTGGCGGTGTCGTTGTACGTCATGATGGCGAGCCGGCGCGGGAACGGCGACATGTTGGGCGCCGAGCCGTGCACGATCTCGGAGGAGAACAGCACCACCGAGCCGGCCGGTCCCTTGGGGCTGACCATGCCGCGCTCGGCGACCAGGCCGGAGAGCTGCTCGGCGGTGAGCGCGATGTCGTCCGGGTCGAGGTGCTGCTCGGAGCGGGTGGCGCGGCGGGTGTCGTTGACCAGGCCGGAGCGGTGGGAGCCGGGCAGGAAGATGACCGGGCCGTTGAACTCGTCGACGGCGTCGAGGAAGAGGGCGACGTTGACCTGGCGGGGGGCGGGCAGGTTGTCGGCGATGCGCCAGGCGACGTAGTCCTGGTGCCAGGCCCACTTCTCGCCGCCGAAGCCCGGCTTGGCATTGATCTTGAACTGGTAGATGTAGACGTCCTCGGTGAGCAGTTGCTGCACCGGCACGAGCAGGCGCGGGTCGCGGATCAGGCCGGCGTACTCCGGCTGGCGCCGGTGGGAGGCGTAGACGGCGCGGACCCGCTCGCCGTCCTCCTCGACCACCCGCTGCGGGCCGGGAACGAGCGCGTCGCGCTCGAACGCCTCGGCGAGGAGGGCGGCCTCGTCGGTGGACAGCAGGGAGTCGAGCAGCAGGAATCCGTCCTCGTGGTAACGGTTTATCTGTTCCTTGGTCAGGCGCATGGGAATTCCTCTCCGGACGTACCGGAAGTCTGGTGTGAGGTGAGTGCCGGACTGGGTCCGGGAATTCGGGGAGAAAACGCGGTGGCTGCCGCGTTCCGGGGGCGGGGCCGGCCTTCTGGGCCGGCCCCGCTATCCCATGAAGTTCCCGCCGTCGACGATGATCTGCTGGCCGGTGACATAGGAGCTCGTGGCGGTCACCAGGAATTCCAGCGCATCGGCGACGTCCTGTGCGGCGCCGATGCGCCCGGCGGGAATCGTGCGGAGGATGTCCGCACGGCGGGCGGGATCGTCGAGGCGGTAGCGCTCCACGACCTCGGGGGTGTCCGTGAAGCCGGGGATCAGGGCGTTGACCCGGACGGCCGGGGCCAGTTCCAGGGCCAGGCACTTGGTCAGCTGGAGCAGTCCGGCCTTGGCGGCGCAGTAGTTCGCGCCGTTCGCCCGGGGCCGGATCGCGGTGGTGGCGCCCACGTTGACGACGCAGCCGCCGCCCGCCGCGACCATCGCCGGGGCCAGCGCCCTGGTGAGCCGGAAGGGCCCGGACAGGTTGACCGCGAGGACCTCGTCCCAGTCCTCGTCGTCGAGGTCCAGGAAGGGCCGGTCCCGGTTGACGCCCGCGTTGTTGACGAGCACCTCGGGGGCGCCGCCGGCGGCGAGGATCCGGGCGCAGCCCTCCCGCACCTGCTCGGGCCGGGCCACGTCCAGCCGCACCGGCTCGATGCGGCCGCCGCCGGCGGCCGCCGCCTCGTCGGCGGCGGCCTTGTCCCCGCGGTAGAGGGCGTAGACGTGGTGGCCCAGGTCGGCGAGGCGCAGGCTGAGGGCCAGCCCGATGCCCCGGGTGCCGCCGCTGACCACCGCTGTGCGCCGTGCGGTCATGGCGTCAGGACCAGTACGTCAGCGTGCCGTCGGCGGTGACGCCGAGGAAGAACGACAGCGCGACCCGGCGGCCGGGGCCCTCGTTGCCGCGCACCGCGTGGTAGTTGCGCGGGTCGAACAGCACCGCGTCGCCGGCGCCGGGCGTGACCAGGACGTTCGGCTCGCGCTCGGCCAGCTCCTCGGCGTAGCCGTAGCCGTCGCGGTAGGCCTCGTCGCCGGGCAGCCAGCGGCGGCGGAAGATCCTGGTGGCGCCGCCCGCCTCCGGCATGGACAGATACCAGTTGAAGCCGAGCTGGGCGATGACCGGCTCGTCGAGGGTGCCGGGCATCTCGCGGCCGATCTCGTCCCAGTGCATCTTCATGCCGCCGGTGGTCTCGCGGATCATCCCGGCGTACATCTCGCGGCCCTGCGCGGTGGCGGGGCGCATCGCGCCGCCCCAGGCGCCGCGGATGCGGTCCACGGCCGGACGCAGCGGGTCGCCGCCGTCGAGCAGGACGGCCCGGTGCCGGGCGGACACCTCGGCGTCCTGCCAGTAGGCGCCGCCCAGGCCGTGGGCGTCGTAGTGGTCGTAGGCGGCCGGGCCCAGCTTGGGGATCCGGGGGACGACGATCTCCTCGTCGTAGGAGCCCATGGGGCAGGTGTCGAGGCCGCGCAGGACGCCCGCGCACTCCTCGGGGGCGCCGAAGTTCCGTACGACGACGGCGGCCAGGGTGCCGGCGGCGAGCCGGACGAGGTGGTCGCGCGTCAGTTTCTCGGGGGTTTCGACGGTTTCCACGTCGAAGAGGACGTAGATGGGGGTCTGATTACTGCTGACATTCTCCCGCGCCGGGGCGGTGGCTGTTCCCACGTTTTCTCCAGATGATTGCTCAAGGAACAGGGTTTCTCGTCTTCGCGGCGATTCGTCGTCCGTTGGTTTGTCCGGTGAATCGACCGTACGAGGGGGCGATTGGCGGCCACACCCCTATGCCGCCCCTAGGCCGTTGTCGACGGCCCCTGACCCTGCAGTGCGTCGATGTGCGCGGTGACCGTGGTCAGTACCGCTGCCTGGTGGTCGCCGAGGTAGAAGTGGCCGCCGGGGAAGATCCGCAGGGCGAACTCCGCGGTGGTGTGATCGCGCCAGGCGGCCGCCTGCTCGGCGGTGACGCGCGGGTCGCTGTCGCCGAGCAGGGCGACGACCGGGCAGCGCACGACGGCGCCGTCCTCGGGGGTGTAGGTCTCCACGGCGGTGAAGTCGGCGCGCACGGCGGGCACGACGAGCTGGACCAGTTCGGGGTCGTCGAGCATGCGCACGTCGGTGCCGCCGAGCCGCCCCAGCTCCGCGAGGAGTTCGGCGTCGGGCAGCCGGTGGATGCCGTCGTCGCGGCTGAGGGCGGGTGCCCGGCGGCCGGAGGCGAGGAACAGGTCCGGGGTGCGGGCCGCGCCGGCCCGCTCCAGGCACCGGATCGTCTCGAAGCCGACGACGGCGCCCATGCTGTGCCCGAAGATCACCAGCGGCCGGTCCGCCGGCACGGTCGCCGCCAGTTCGGCGGCGATGGCCCGGGCGAGCGCGCCCACGTCGGTGAGGCAGGGCTCGCGGTGCCGGTCCTGGCGGCCCGGGTACTGCACGGCGAGCACGTCGTACCGGGCGGACAGGGCCTCGGACCAGGGGTAGTAGAAGCTGGCGGAGCCGCCGGCGTGCGGCAGGCAGACCAGGGTGGCCGCGGCCCGGGGCGGCCGGCCGTGGTAGCGGCGCAGCCAGGGCCCGGGGTGGTCGAGGGGCAGCGCCCGCCCGGCGGCGGGCAGTCCGGCGCCGATCACGAGGCGACGAGGTCGCCGCGCAGCAGCGAGGCGCCCTCGGGCACCTCGGCCGGGTCGGAGCCCTGGTGCAGCACCCGGTTGTCGCGGTCCACGAACACCACGCGCGGCTCCAGTTCCCGGGCCTCGGCGTCGGTGACGGTGGCGTAGGCGATGACGATGACCAGGTCGCCGGGGCTGATCAGGCGGGCGGCGGCGCCGTTGATGCCGAGCACGCCGGTGCCGCGCGGCCCCTCGATGACGTACGTCGACAGGCGGTTGCCGTTGTCGATGTCGACGATGTCGACCTTCTCGCCGGGCAGCAGGTCGGCGGCCTCCATCAGGTCGGCGTCGATGGTCACGGAGCCGACGTAGTGCAGGTCGGCCTGGGTCACCGTGGCCCGGTGGATCTTGGACTTGAACATGGTCCGGTACATGTGGGTCGTCTCCTGTGTCCGTGCGGAACTGGGCGGAACGGGGTCCTTGCGGGGAACGGGTGGACGCGAAGGGGCGGTCAGGCCGCGCCCATGCGGCGGCGCAGGCCCGCGGGGCGCAGGTCGGTCCACTCGGCGGCGATGCGGGTCAGGCACGCGTCGCGGCTGCCGGTGAAGCCGAGGGTGCGCCAGCCGGCCGGGGGTGCGCTGTCGGCGGGCCAGACTGAGTGCTGCTCCTCGTCGTTGACGACGACGGCCCAGGTGGTGCCGGTGGCGGCGCTCATCGGGCGTCACCGCCCGGCTTGGTGCCGGAGAACATGAAGAACACCAGCATCATGGAGGCGTCCGGGCGGGCCACGAACGCGTCCATGGCGTCCGCGACGATCTCGCAGGGGCGCTGGGCGGCCGGGTTGACGGCGACCATGGCGTGGGTGCGCGAGCGGATGTTCAGCTGGGGCGCGAGGACGTCCATGCCGACCTCCTCGCTGGAGATGGCGACGGCCTCGACCTTGATGTCGGTGAACCCGGCGGCCCGCATCAGCTGCCCGAGCTCCCGGCCGATCAGCCGGTTGCCGCCGCGGCTGGCCTGCAGTTCGATGCGCAGCCGGACGACCTCGTCGAACTCGGGCAGGTCGGGCTGCGGGTGCAGCAGCCCCCACAGGGCGTCGTCGACGTCGATGACGGCGAGCCGGCCGCCGGGGCGGAGCACGCGGTAGGCCTCGGCGAGCGCGTCCGGGGTGCCCGGCACGTGCTGCAGGACCAGCCGCGCGTGGACGAGGTCGAAGGAGTCGTCGGGCAGCCCGCTCTCCAGCGCCGAGCCCTGCACCAGCGTCAGCTGGCCAGGGCGGGCCGGGGTGAGGTGGCCGCGGGCGTGCTCGATCAGGTCCTCGTTGAGCTCCAGGCAGGTGACCGTCCCGTCCGGGACCTCCTGGAGCAGGCGCTCGGTGATGTATCCGGGGCCGGAGCCGATCTCGAGGATGTCGGAGTCGTCGGTGAGGCCGAACTCGCGCAGGATGCGGGCCTCCTTGTGCCAGGAGGCGGCGACCTGCTGGCGCAGCCGGTGGATCTCGTTCTCGGGGGCGTGGTGCTCGCCGGGCTGGTAGTAGGAGGACGGGCGCTCCAGGTCCGCGCCGGGCGTCGCGGCGAGGTCGTCGGCGGTGGGCGGAGTCACGGTGGCCATGGGTCTTCTTTCCTGGTCGGGGGTTTCTGGTCGGGGGTTTCTGGTCGGGGGTTTCTGGTCGGGAGTTCTTGGTCGGGAGTTCTTGGTCGGGAATTTCCTGGCGGGCTGTTTCCCGGCGGGCTGTTTCCCGGCGGAAGGCGGTGCGGCGGGTGGTCAGCGGGGCGCCGGCAGATAGCCGGACCGGGCGAACCAGCCCAGGTAGGTGCGGATCAGGTCCGCGTCGAGCGGCGGGCAGGCGATGCCGGTGCCCGCCAGATGGGCCCGGGTGGCGTCGTCGGCGAAGCGGACGGCGGTGAAGCCGCCGCCGGCCGGGTCGAACAGGCTGAGTAGCGGATAGGCCGCGTTCTCCGGGTCGGCCTTGATCAGCTCGACCCACTCGGGCAGCGGGATCTCCTCCAGCCGGTAGCCGAAGTCCCGGACGTGCCCGAGGAGTTCGGCGAGCGACAGGGGCCGGGTGTTGACCTGGTGGTGGATGCCGCCCAGCGCCTCGGGCCGCTGGGCGACGGCGACGACGGCGCGGGCGACGTAGTCGACGGGCACCAGGTCGGCCTCGGCGGTCAGCCCGGCCGGGGCGGCTCCCGCCTGGACGCAGCCCTTGACCACCCGCCACAGCAGGTCGTCGCTCTGGCAGGCGCCGGTGGCGGTGTGCCCGGAGATGCGGCCGGGCCGGTGCACGGTGACCGGCACGCCCCGCTCCCGGGCCAGCCCGACGAGCTGTTCGGCGACCCACTTGCTCTGCGTGTAGCCCTGGCGCAGCAGCCCGGGCGGCCCGGCGACGGCGGCCTCGGCGACGGCCGACCCGTCGGCCGGGGGTCCGGCGAAGACGCCGACGGTGGACACGTGGTGGACGGCGGCCCGGCCGGACGCGGTCGCCAGCCGCAGCACCTCGCGGGTGCCGTCGACGGTGGCGGCGCGCAGTTCCTCGTAGGGCAGCACCAGGTTCACGGCGGCGCCCGCGTGGTAGATGGCGTCGATCCGGCCGGCGAGCGCCCGGTAGGCGTCGTCGGCCAGGCCGAGGCGGGGCGCGGCCAGGTCGCCGGCGAGCGCCCGGACGCGGTGGGCGCGGGCCGCATCCCACAGGCCGTACCCGGACAGCGTCCTCTCCAGCCGCCGCTGGGCGCCCGCCTCGTCCTCCGCCCGCACCAGGCAGTGCACGGTGGCGCCGGTCGCGCGCAGCAGCTCGTCGAGCAGGAAGGCGCCGAGGAAGCCGGTGGCGCCGGTGAGCAGGATGTCGTCGACGCCGCCCGGCCGCTTCGGTGCGGGGAAGCCGGTGATGCCGTCGCCGAGCCGGATGTCGGCGCGCATGGCCGCGACGGGCGCCTCGGGCGGGGCCTCGCCGGCGCCGGCCTCGTCCAGGACGGCGGCGACCCCGGCGACGGTCGGCTCGGCGAACAGCACGCGCAGCGGCAGTTCGGTGGCGAACTCCTCGCGCAGCCGGAACACCAGCCGGGTCGCCAGCAGCGAGTGCCCGCCCAGGTCGAAGAAGTTGTCGTCGGCGCCGACCGCGTCGAGGCCGAGCAGCTCACGCCACACCGCGGCGACCCGCTCCTCGGTGGGGGTGCGCGGCGCGGTGAACGCGATCCGGGCGGCGGCCCGCACCGGTTCGGGCACCGGCAGCCTCTTGCGGTCGACCTTGCCGTTGACGGTCAGCGGCAGGGCGTCGAGGACCACCACCGCGGCGGGCACCATGTAGGCGGGCAGCCGGTCGGCGACGTGGGCGCGCAGCGCGAGGGCAATCTCCTCGGGGCCGTCGCCGGTGCGGGCCCCGGGCTCCAGGGTGACGTAGCCGTACAGCCGCGGTTCGCCGTCGCCGCCGGGCTGCGGCCGGACGACGGCCGCGTGCACGTCCTCGTGGTCCAGCAGGGCGGCCTCGACCTCGCCGGTCTCGATGCGGTAGCCGCGGATCTTCACCTGGTGGTCGGCGCGGCCGACGTACTCGAACTCGCCGCGCGCGGTGATCCGGGCGAGGTCGCCGCTCTTGTAGAGGCGCTCGCCGGGCCGGTCGGCGAAGGGGTGCGGCACGAACCGGTCGGCGGTCTTGTACGGGTCGCCGAAGTAGCAGCGGGCGAGCCCGGGGCCGCCGACGTACAGCTCGCCGGTGACGCCGATCGGCACCGGCTGCAGCAGCTCGTCGAGGGCGTAGAGCTCCATGTCGGGCATCGGCCGGCCGATCGGGCTGCGCCGCCCCTGCCGGACGTCCTCACCGGTCATCTCGCGGATGGTGACGTGGATGGTCTCGGTGATGCCGTACATGTTCACCAGGCGCGGCGAGCGGTCGCCGTGCCGTTCGAACCAGCTGGCGAGCGTGCCGGACTCCAGGGCCTCGCCGCCGAAGACGACGGCCCGCAGCGGCAGCTCGTCCGGCTCGTGCCGGGCGTCCACGGCGGCGAAGTGCACGAACGCGGACGGGGTCTGGTTGAGGACGGTGACGCCCTCCTCGCGCACCAGGGCGTAGTACGCCTCCGGGTCGCGCGCGGTCTCCACGGGTACGACGACGAGCCGGCCGCCGTGCAGCCAGGCGCCCCACATCTCCACGACGGAGACGTCGAAGGCGTAGGAGTGCAGCATCGGCCACACGTCGTGCTCGTCGAAGTCGTAGGCGGGCGTGGCGGTCATCGCGGCGAACATCCGGGCCACGGTGGCGTGGCTGACCTGGACGCCCTTCGGGGTGCCGGTGGAGCCGGAGGTGTAGATGACGTAGGCCGCGTTGTCCGGGGCGAGCGGCGCCGGGTCCCGCTCGGGCACCGGCCGGGCCGGGTCCGGGAACGGCAGCTCGGGCCGGTCCAGGACCAGCAGGTGGCCGTCGTGCCCGGGCAGCGCCTCGCGCAGCGACGCGTGGGTGATGAGCACGTGCGGGGTGGCGTCGGCGAGGATGCGGGCGAGCCGGGCCGGCGGGTACAGCGGGTCCATGGGGACGTACTGGCCGCCCGCCTTGAACACGCCCAGGATCGCGACCGCGGTGTCCAGGGAGCGCTCCAGGAACAGGCCGACGCGACTCTCGCGGCCCACGCCCGCCGCGCGCAGCCGCACGGCGAGGGCCTCGGCCCGCGCGTCGAGCTCGGCGTAGGTCAGGTGCTCGCCGCGGCAGGTGACGGCGATCGCGCCGGGCCGCCGCCGGGCGTGCCGGGCGAACGTCTCGTGCAGGCACTCGGTGACGGGGAAGTCCTGGGCGCGCCGCCCGACTTCGAGGACCCGGCGGCGCTCGGTGCCGCTCAGCAGCGGCAGCCGGGCGAGCCGGGTGTCCGGTGCGGCCACGGCGCCCTCCAGGAGGGTGACGTAGCGATCGATCATGCGCTCGGCGGTGCCGCGCTCGAACAGGTCGCTGTCGTACTCCAGGGTGGCCGCCCAGCCCTCGGCACGGCGGCCGACGATCAGCTGGAGGTCGAAGCGGGAGGTGCCGTTGTGCGTCTCGACGGTCTGCACGGCCAGGCCGGGCAGCTCCAGGGCGGTGGTGGTGGCGTTCTGCAGCACGAACATGGTGCGGAACAGCGGGGTGAGATGGCTGCCCCGGTCCGGCCGCAGGTCCTCGACGATCTTCTCGAACGGCAGCGCCTGGTGGGCGTAGGCGCCCAGCGCGGTGGAGCGCACCCGGCGCACCAGGGTGGTGAAGTCGGGGTCGCCGGACAGGTCCAGGCGCAGCGGCAGCGTGTTGACGAAGAGCCCGATCAGCTCCTCGGTGTCGAGGTCGGTGCGGCCGGCGATCGGGGTGCCGACCAGGATCTCCTCCTGCCCGGTGCAGCGCTGCAGGACGGCGCCGTAGGCGGCGAGCAGCACCATGTACGGCGTGACGCCGCGGGACTTGGCGAACGCGGCCACCCGCTCGACGAGCGCCTCGGGCAGGCCGCGCCGGACCCGGGAGCCGCGGTATCCCGGCTCGTCGGGGCGGGGGCGGTCGGTGGGCAGCTCCAGGGTGGGCAGCCCGCCCGACAGCCGCTCGCGCCAGTACGCCAGGTCGCCGGCCGACTCGCCGGCGTCGAAGCGTGCGCGCTGGCGCCGCGCGAAGTCGGCGTAGCGCACGGCGGGCGGGGCCGGCTCGGGTCCGCCGGCGCCGGTGACGAGGCGGGTGTAGGCGGCGCTGAACTCGCGCACCAGGACATCCAGCGACCAGCCGTCGCAGACGATGTGGTGCACCGTCAGCGCCAGCACGTGCTCGTCCTCGGCGAGCCGGGCCACGGCGGCGCGCAGCAGCGGCGGCCGGTCCAGCGCGAAGGGCTCGGTGGCCTGCTCGCGCAGCCACCCGGCCAGGGTCCGCTCGTCCCCGGCGGTGAAGTCCACCAGCGGTACGTCGGGTTCGGCGGCCTCGGGCGGCAGCACCGTCTGGCCGGGGCTGCCCCGGTGTACGCCGAAGGAGGTGCGCAGGGTGTCGTGGCGGCGCACCACGGCCCGGAACGCGCCGCGCACGGCGTCCAGGTCGAGCGGCCCGGTGAGCCGCACGGCCAGCGGGATGTTCTGGAGGGCGGTGCCCGGCACGAGTTCTTCCATGAACCACATGCGCTGCTGGGCGAACGACAGCGGTTCGGGCTCCGCCGCCCCGCCGGTGGCCCGCTCGTCCGGGCCGGCGGCCGGTTGGGCCGTCGTCTCGATGGTCTGGGTGGTCACTGTTCCACCGCCTCGGCAGTGTCGTCGGTCTGGGCGCGGACGGCGAGCTCCGCCATCCGCCGTACGGTCGGTTCGTCCAGGAACTCCTCCAGCGGCAGCTCGGCGCCGAACAGGCGGCCCGCGCGGGAGATCAGCTGGGAGGCGTTGAGGGAGTCGCCGCCGAGCATGAACAGGTCGTCGTCGGGGCCGATGCCCTCGATGCCGAGCAGGTCCTGCCAGAGGACGGCGATGCGGGTGACGGGGTCGTCGGGGCCGGGCCGGCC
>NZ_JBLEBI010000198.1:0-12656 GCF_047340315.1 Streptomyces sp. AF1A | reverse complement strand
GGACGAGTGAGACTTTAGCGGATTCCCGACTCCCGAGCTAATCGGGGGTCGCCGTCCTTTCGAACGTGGATTCCTCATTTCGCAAAAAACGCACGCCGAAGCGGTCGGCGCCTGAGCGTCGAGAGTCGGTGGTGCTTGCGGAATGGTCGTCCGGGGACCGACCGGAGTCGGCGCTCACGTCGGACAACTCGGAGCACTTTACGGATCACCCCGAGGCGTGTCAACTTGCGGGCCGGCCCCCGCTCGGGCTCAGTCCTTCTTGCCGGAGGCCAGCTCGCGGCTGCGGTCGCGAGCGGCTTCCAGGGCGGCGATGAGGGCGGCTCGTACGCCGTGGTTCTCCAGCTCACGGATGGCGTTGATCGTCGTACCGGCCGGGGAGGTGACGTTCTCGCGGAGCTTGACCGGGTGCTCTCCGCTGTCGCGGAGCATCACGGCGGCGCCGATGGCGGACTGGACGATGAGGTCGTGGGCCTTGTCGCGCGGCAGGCCGAGCAGGATGCCGGCGTCGGTCATGGCCTCGACCAGATAGAAGAAGTACGCCGGGCCGGAGCCGGACAGGGCGGTGCAGGCGTCCTGCTGGCTCTCGGGCACGCGGAGCGTCTTGCCCACGGCGCCGAAGATCTCCTCGGCCGTCGCCAGGTGGTCCCCGGTGGCGTGGCTTCCGGCGGAGATGACCGACATGGCCTCGTCGACGAGGGCGGGGGTGTTGGTCATGACCCGGACGACCGGGGTGCCCGCGGCGAGCCGCTCCTCGAAGAAGGAGGTGGGGATGCCGGCCGCTCCACTGATGACCAGCCGGTCGGCGGGGACGTGCGGGGCCAGCTCGTCGAGCAGGGCGCCCATGTCCTGCGGCTTGACCGTGAGGATCAGGGTGTCGGCGGTCTTGGCGGCCTCGGTGTTGGTGACCGGGGCGACTCCGTAGCGGGAGCGGAGTTCTTCGGCGCGTTCCGGGCGGCGGGCGGTGACCAGGAGGTCGGCGGGGGCCCAGCCGGCCCGGATCATTCCGCTGAGCAGGGCTTCGCCGATCTTGCCGGTGCCGAGGACTGCGACTTTCTGGCTCATGCCGTTCAGTCTGGCACCGGTGAGGAGGGACACGGGTCGGCTGTCCGCTGGACGGACGCCCGGTCCCTGTGGGACGTCGGTCCTTCGAACGCGGCGCTGGAGCTCACGCGGTCCTGCGTCGCAGCGTCGCCGCTCCCAGCACCAGCACCAGCACCGCGCAGCCCGCGACGATCAGGACGTCCCTCACGAAGGTGGCCGTCATGTCGCCGTGGTGGAGGACCTCGTTCATGCCGTCGACGGCGTACGACATGGGCAGGACGTCGGAGAGGGCTTCGAGGACGGGGTGCATCTGGGAGCGGGCCGTGAACAGGCCGCAGAGGAGGAGCTGGGGGAAGATCACCGCCGGCATGAACTGGACCGCCTGGAACTCCGAGGCCGCGAAGGCCGAGACGAACAGACCGAGGGCCGTGCCGAGCAGGGCGTCGAGGAGGGCGACGAGGAGGAGCAGCCACGGGGAACCGGTGACGTCGAGGCCGAGGAGCCAGACCGCGAGACCGGTGGCGAGGGCCGACTGCACGATGGCGAGGGCGCCGAAGGCGAGGGTGTAGCCGGCGATGAGGTCGGCCTTGCCGAGGGGCATGGCGAGGAGGCGTTCGAGGGTGCCGGAGGTGCGTTCCCGCAGCGTGGCGATCGAGGTGACCAGGAACATCGTGATCAGCGGGAAGATCCCGAGCAGGGAGGCGCCGATGTTGTCGAAGGTGCGTGGGCTGGCGTCGAAGACGTAGCGCAGCAGGACCAGCATCAGGCACGGGATGAGGAGCAGCAGGGCGATGGTGCGCGGGTCGTGGCGCAGTTGGCGCAGGACGCGGGCGGCCGTGGCGGTGGTGCGTGCGGCGTTGAAGGCGCCGGCGGGCGCGGGGGTGGTCGTGCTCATCGGGTGCTCTCCTTGGGACGGTCCGCGGCGGCGGCCTGGTCGACGAGGTGCAGGAAGGCGGCTTCGACCGTGTCGGTGCCGGTGCGGGTGCGCAGGGCGTCCGGGGTGTCGTCGGCGAGGATCTCGCCCTCGCGCATGAGGAGGAGGCGGTGGCAGCGCTCGGCCTCGTCCATGACGTGGGAGGAGACGAGGAGGGTGGCGCCGCGGGTGGCGGCGAGGTCGTGGAAGAGGTTCCACAGGTCGCGGCGCAGGACGGGGTCGAGGCCGACGGTCGGCTCGTCGAGGACGAGGAGGTCGGGCGTGCCGAGGAGCGCGACGGCCAGGGAGACGCGGTTTCGCTGACCGCCGGAGAGGTTGCCGGCGAGGGCGTCGGCGTGGCTGGTGAGGTCGACCTCGGCGATGACGCGGGTGACGTGGTCGTGGCGCCGGTCGGCGGCCGCCCGGCCGGGGTCGAGGATGCCGGCGAAGTACTCGAGGTTCTGGCGGACCGTCAAGTCGTCGTAGACCGAGGGGGCCTGGGTGACGTAGCCGATGCGCGTGCGCAGGGTGGGGTGCCCGGCCGGGTGGCCGAGGACGTCGAGGGTGCCGGTGACCTTGGCCTGGGTGCCGACGATGGAGCGCATGAGGGTCGACTTGCCGCAGCCGGAGGGTCCGAGCAGGCCGGTGATCTGGCCGCGCGGGACGGTGAAGGAGAGGTGGTGCAGGACGGTGCGGGGGCCGCGGACGACGGTGAGGTCTTCGGCGTGGACGGCGGGGGCGGCGGTCGGCTGGGGTGGGTCCGCCACATAATTCATCATGCGATGAATAATTGACCCGGGCGGCCTCGGGCGTCAAGGGGGGACGCGGCAGCGGCGGCCGCCGCTGCCGACGGGCGCCCCACGCGGTCAGGACTTGACGGCGACGAGCAGGAGCACGTCGTACGTCTCCTCGACGATGCCGTCGGGGAAGAGCTTCAGCAGCTGGGCGCGCTCCTCTTCCAGGAAGGCGGTCCGGCGCCGCTCGGGCAGGACGAGCAGGAACGAGTGGCTGCCGACGTTGGCGAGGTGGGTGTCGATCGTCACCCGGCGGCTCCAGCGGACCTCGCGGCGGGTGAAGTCGAGGCGGCCGCTGGGGTCGGCCTGCTCGGCGCGCCGGCCGGCCTTGCTCTGCTCGGCGGCCAGGTCGATGCCGACGAAGCGGGCGGCGCGCTCGGCCGCCTCCGCGATCCACTCGATGTCGAGGGCGTCGGTGTTCCACCACACCGCAAGGGCGCCGCCCGGCCGCAGCACGCGCAGCGCCTCCGGCACCGAGCGTGCGGTGTCGGTCCAGTGCCAGGACTGCGCGTAGGTGAGGAAGTCGGTGCAGGCGTCGGCCACGGGGAGGGAGTTGCCGTCGCCGCGGACCAACGGGAGGTGCGGCCGCGTGCGGTGGAACTCGGCGGCCATGCCCTCGCCGGGCTCGACCGCGAGGACGTCCGCCCCTCGGGCGTGCAGCAGGGTGGTGGCGATGCCGGTGCCGGCGCCGACGTCCACGACCCTGGCGCCGGACAGGGACCGTCCGGCCAGTTCCTCGACGGCGTCGAAGAGGGCGGGCGGGTAGGAGGGGCGGTTGGCCGCGTACTGGGCGGCGACCGCGTTGAAGGAGTGCGCGCGGGCGCCGTCGGTCCATGGTGGGCGGCGCGCGACGGAAGGGACAGCGGCCGGTGGGAGGGCGAGGCCGCGGAGCCTCGCTTTTCGGCCGCCGGCCGCCTGTGGCGGCGCTTCGGCTAGCGGCGGCGCTTCTTCTTCGACGGGTTGCCCGAGCGGCGGGTGGTGCGCTGCGCGTACTCCTCGCGGGCCCGGTCGTACTCGGCGCGGTGCAGCCTCTCGCCGGGGGCCTCGGTGAGGGAGCGGACGAAGTAGGCGAGAAGGGAGCCGACGAAGCCGATGGCGAGCAGGCCGCGCAGGGATGCCTGGCGCTGGGGGTCGTGGCGCCTGCCGAAGCCGGCCCAGGTGTTGCCGAAGGCGAGCGCGGTGCAGACCGCGAACATGACGACGATCAGCGCGGTCACGAACGTGCCGGTGCCGGCGATCAGGATGCCTTCGAAGGCGAAGCGCAGGACCAGACAGGAGACGGCGGCCGCGGCGAGGGAGCCGGCGGCGACGCCGGCGCGGCGGGCCGCGTAGCCGTTGTCGTGGTCCACCCAGGACGTGCCGAAGAAGCGCAGGGGCTCGGGGCGGGGGCCGCCGCTTCGGTCCGCGCCGCCCGAGGAGCCCGCCGGGGTGTCCGGGGTGCCGGTTTCGTCGCTCACAAAACGATTATGGCGCCGGGCGGGGGCGGGCTCCGGGCGGGGTCAGCCGCAGCGCGAGGCGACGTAACCGTCGCTGCCGGTGTGCACGTAGGCGTCGGAGACGTACTCGCCGCTGTCGATGTTGTCCCAGATGTTCGACGTGCCGTAGTAGCCCGACACCGTCGTGCCCGGCGTCTGGCAGAAGATCGGCACGCGGGTCCCCTCGGGCAGGACGCGCACGATGCCGTAGCCGGTGCCGGGGCCGCTGCGGACGTTCAGGCGGACGCCCGGGGCGACCGGGTAGGTGCGCGTGGCGGCCGCCTCCGTCACGGCCTCGGGCTCATTGCCGGACTTCGCCTCGTCGACACGGTCAGTGGACATGTGAAACCTCCCCCGTCGAGCCCATGTCTGCCATGGACCTGCCTGTCGTCCTGAAATCAGCCACGAACGCAGGTTCGCAACTCGCAGGCGGAGACTAGCAAGCCGCCTCTGCGCCGGACGACTCTTCGACTAGGCTCCGTGCGTCGCGCGCGGACGAACAGCACGGGGGTGGTCCCATGGCGCCGTGGAGGAGCACCGGCACCGGCGCCGAAGCGGAACTTCCTGAATACGTCGGTCACTACCGCCTGGAGTCCTGTCTGGGGTCCGGCGGCATGGGTGTCGTGCACCTGGCCCACAGCCCTTCCGGGATGAAGGTCGCGGTGAAGGTCGTACACGCCGACTTCGCCAGGGATCCCGAGTTCAGAGGACGTTTCCGGCAGGAGGTGGCCGCCGCCCGGAGGGTGAGCGGTGCCTTCACCGCGCCGGTCGTCGACGCCGATCCGCAGGCCGAACGACCCTGGATGGCCACGCAGTTCATCCCGGGGCCGACCCTTGCCGAGGAGGTGAAGCGGAACGGGCCGATGGCTCCGGCTCACGTGCGCCGGCTGATGGCGGGGCTCGCGGAGGCGTTGCGCGACATCCACCGCGTCGGGGTGGTCCACCGGGACCTGAAGCCGAGCAACGTGCTGCTCGCCGAGGACGGGCCGAAGGTCATCGACTTCGGTATCTCCCGGCCGAAGGACAGCGATCTGCGCACGGAGACCGGCAAGTTGATCGGTACGCCGCCGTTCATGGCGCCCGAGCAGTTCCGGCGGCCGCGCGAGGTCGGCCCGGCCGCCGACATCTTCGCGCTCGGGTCGGTGATGGTGCACGCGGCGACCGGGCGCGGGCCCTTCGACTCGGACAGTCCGTACGTCGTCGCCTACCAGGTCGTGCACGACGACCCGGACCTGAGCGACGTGCCGGACGACCTCGCTCCGCTGGTGCTGCGGTGCCTCGCCAAGGAGCCGGAGGACCGGCCGACCCCCGACGAACTCCTGCGGGAACTCCGGTCGGTGGCCGCCTCGTACGACACGCAGGCGTTCATACCGGCGCAGCGGCCGGACGACGGACCGGCTCCGCACCCGCGGCCCGAGCGGCCCGGGCCGTCGGTCGGGAAGCGTGCCGGGCGGAAGCTGGCCGCGGGTGCCGGAGCGCTCGCTCTCCTGGCGGTCGCCGGCGTGGCCGCGGTCCAGGTCATGGGCGGCGGCGAGTCCCCTCCGGCCGCGGCGAGCCCGCGCACCGGGGCAGCCTCGTCCACCTCCTGGGCGGCCAAGCCGGTGACCGGGGGCCGGGGGATGCCTCAGTGCTCGTACGGCGAAGGGGGCGGCAGAGGGAGCAGCACCGGGGGCAGCGAAGGGAACGACGGAGGGAAGGTGGTCTGCGCGCGGTCCGGCGTGGTGTTCGCCCTCTCCCCCGTCGACGGGCGGCTGCTGTGGCGGCACCCGGTCGCCACCGGGTTGCCGAGCGGGCCGCCGGCCGTGGCGGCCGCTCGGGTGCTGCACGCCAGTGGTGACGCGCTGACGGCGCTCGACCCGGGGTCGGGCGACCAGGTCTGGAGGCGGCATCTGGCCCAGGGCACGGCGGTCCGGTATGCCGGCCGCACGGCCCTGCTCGTCGGTTCCGACGGGACGGTCACCGGCGTGGACGAAAAGACGGGCGGCACGAAGTGGACGCGGCGGATCACCGGGTACAGCACGCCGGCCGTCGTCTCGTTCGCCGGGGACCCGCTGGCCTATGCGACCAGCACCTCCCCGGACGGCACCCGCACGCTCGTCGCGGCGGTGGATCCGGCCACGGGCGCCGTGCGATGGAAAGCACGGCTGGCCGGGGAGCTGAAGCCCGTCGGCAGCGGGCGCGGGTCCCTGTTCTTCCTGTCCGCCGACAGGACCTCCGGCCAGACGCGTGCGGTGGTCCGCTACACACCAGCGTCGAAGGCGTCGCGCCGGGTGGCGCTCCCCGTCCCCCGGGTGGCTCCCCAGGCCGGCGCGCACGGCGACGTGGTCCACATCCTGGCCGCCGGCGGCTCGCTGGAAGCCGTCGACCTGGACACCGGCAAGCGGCTGTGGCATCTCGAGACGGCCGTCAGTCGCGGTTCGGCACCGGTCGGCGATGGGGCCCACGTGTACTTCACCGGGGCCGACGGACGTCTGCTGGCCGTGGACGCCCGCAGCGGAAGGCTGCTGGGGCAGACCCCGCCGCGCCTCGGCGCGAACGCGGGCGCGGTCCCTGCCGCGCTGCCGGCGCCCCTGGTCGTCGGCGGCCATGTCTACGCCGCAGCCCCCGACGGGACCGTGTTCGGCGTGGACGCACGCGACCCGTCCGACTGGTGACACGAAGGGGCCGCCCCCACCGGAGACGGCCCCTGTCGGTGTACGGGCCTCAGCCCAGCTTGGTCACGTCGCGCACCGCGCCCTTGTCCGCGCTGGTCGCCATGGCCGCGTAGGCCCGCAGGGCGGCGGAGACCTTGCGGTCGCGCTTCCTGGGGGCGTAGACGCCGTTCAGGGCCTGCTCGCGGCAGGCCAGTTCGGCGTCGTCGACGAGCAGTTCGATCGTGCGGTTCGGGATGTCGATGCGGATGCGGTCCCCGTCCTCGACGAGGGCGATGGTTCCGCCGGAGGCCGCCTCCGGGGAGGCATGGCCGATCGACAGACCCGACGTGCCGCCGGAGAAGCGGCCGTCGGTGATCAGGGCGCAGGTCTTGCCGAGGCCGCGGCCCTTCAGATACGAGGTCGGGTAGAGCATCTCCTGCATGCCGGGGCCACCCTTGGGGCCCTCGTAGCGGATGACGACGACGTCGCCGTCCTTGACCTCGTGGGTGAGGATCCGCTGGACGGCCTCCTCCTGGGACTCGCAGACCACCGCCGGACCCTCGAAGGTCCAGATGGACTCGTCGACGCCGGCCGTCTTGACCACGCAGCCGTCGACGGCCAGGTTGCCCTTGAGCACGGCCAGGCCGCCGTCCTTGGAGTACGCGTGCTCGACGCTGCGGATGCAGCCGCTCTCGGCGTCGTCGTCCAGGGCCTCCCAGCGCTCGGACTGGGAGAAGGCCTCGGCGGAGCGCTTGCAGCCGGGGGCCGCGTGCCACAGTTCGACCGCCTCCGCGGAGGGGGAGCCGCCGCGGACGTCCCAGGTCTTCAGCCAGTCGGCCAGGGACGGGCTGTGCACGGCGTGGACGTCCTCGTTCAGCAGGCCGGCGCGGTGCAGCTCGCCGAGGAGGGCCGGGATGCCGCCGGCGCGGTGCACGTCCTCCATGTAGTAGGTGCGGTTCTTCGCGACGTTCGGGGCGACCTTGGCGAGGCAGGGGACGCGGCGGGAGACGGCGTCGATCTGCTCCAGGCCGAAGGGGACGCCCGCCTCCTGGGCGGCGGCCAGCAGGTGCAGGATCGTGTTCGTGGAGCCGCCCATCGCGATGTCCAGGGCCATGGCGTTCTCGAAGGCCTGGAAGGTGGCGATGCTGAGCGGCAGGACGGAGTCGTCGTCCTGCTCGTAGTAGCGGCGGGTGAGGTCCATGACCGTGCGGGCCGCGTCGACGTAGAGCTGCTTGCGCGCCGTGTGGGTGGCGAGGACCGAGCCGTTGCCGGGCAGGGACAGGCCGATCGCCTCGGTGAGGCAGTTCATCGAGTTGGCGGTGAACATGCCGGAACAGCTGCCGCAGGTCGGGCAGGCGTTCTCCTCGATGCGCAGGATGTCCTCGTCGGAGATCCTCTCGTTGACCGCGTCGGAGATCGCGTCGACCAGGTCCAGCGTGCGGACCGTGCCGTCGACCAGCGTGGCCCGGCCGGACTCCATCGGGCCGCCGGAGACGAAGACCGTCGGGATGTTCAGGCGCAGGGCGGCCAGCAGCATGCCCGGGGTGATCTTGTCGCAGTTGGAGATGCAGACCAGCGCGTCGGCGCAGTGCGCCTCGACCATGTACTCCACCGAGTCCGCGATCAGGTCGCGGGAGGGCAGGGAGTACAGCATGCCGCCGTGCCCCATCGCGATGCCGTCGTCGACCGCGATGGTGTTGAACTCGCGCGGGATGCCCCCCGCCTCCGTGATCGCCTCGCTGACGATCCGGCCGACCGGCTGCAGGTGGGTGTGGCCCGGCACGAACTCGGTGAAGGAGTTCGCGACGGCGATGACCGGCTTCCGTCCGATGTCCGCACCGGGTACACCGGAGGCACGCATAAGGGCGCGGGCGCCCGCCATGTTGCGGCCGTGGGTGACTGTGCGGGACCTCAGCTCGGGCATCGTCGCTCGCTCCTTCAATGACCTTCTGGTGACGAGTCCGGAGACTCCGGACCCGTCTCCGAGCGTACGCCGCCGCTCCAAGGACTGGACACGGTTGTCCGGAATGCGGGATGCGTGTCTCGTGCGGCACGGCGCGGGCCCCGGGCCGCACGGCTCGGCCCGGGGTGGGTGGCTGCACGGCTCGGGCCCAGGGTCGGACGGCTGCACGACTCGGTCCCGGGCCGGGTGGCTGCACGGCTCGGCCCCGGGCCGGACGGCCGTACGACTCAGGCCACGAGCCGGACGGCTGCCCCGGGACCGGCCAGGCAGCCGGCACGACTCGGCACCGCCAAGCCACCGCGCGGCTCAGGCCCCGTGCCGCACCGCCGCACGACTCGGGACCGGTCGCGGCCGGGCGGTTCAGGCGCCGGTGAGGTGGTTCTGCACGACCGGTGCCAGCCGCGCGATGATCTCCTCCGGGTCCGCCGAGGCCACCGGCTCCAGCCGGATCACGTACCGCATGATCGCCGTGCCCACCAGTTGCGCGGCGGCCAGCTCGGAGCGCAGTTCGGCGTCCGGCAGGTCCAGCTGGGCGGCGATGCGGCGCATCAGCTGGGCGGCGATCAGACGGCGGAAGACGGCGGCGGCGGTCTCGTTGTTGACGGCCGAGCGCACGATCGCCAGCAGCGGCGCGCGGGTCGTGGGGTTCTCCCAGATGCCGAAGATGAAGCGGGTCAGCCGCTCGCCGACGCCGTCCAGCGAACCCTCGGCCACGGCGTTCGGCGCGTTCAGCGCGGGCGCGAAGGCGACCTCCACGGCCGCCTCGAAGACCTGTTCCTTGGTGCCGAAGTAGTGGTGGACGAGCGCGGAGTCCACCCCGGCCGCCTTGGCGATCCCGCGGACGGACGTCTTGTCGTATCCGCGTTCCGAGAACTCCCCGCGGGCCGCCGTCAGAATGCGGTCACGGGTGTCGGCGGACTCGGTGCGCGGCGGACGGCCCCGGCGGCGGGCCGTGGTCTCGTTCATCGCCGGGGCACCCGCACCGCGGCGGCCAGATGCTTGCGCGTGAAGGCCAGGGCCTCGGCGAGGTCCGCCTCGCGCTCGGCGCCGGACATCGCCCGCCGGGTGTTGACCTCGATGACGACATGGCCGTCGAAACCGGAGTGGGTCAGGCGCTCCAGCAGCCCGGCGCAGGGCTGGGTGCCGCGCCCGGGGACCAGGTGCTCGTCCTTGGCCGAGCCCCGCCCGTCGGCGAGGTGCACGTGGCCGAGCCGGTCGCCCATGCGGTCGACCATGTCCAGGGCGTCGGCGCGGGCCGTCGCCGTGTGGCTGAGGTCGATCGTGAAGTGCCGGTAGTCGTCGTGCGTGACGTCCCAGTCCGGGGCGTAGGCGAGCATCTCGCGGTCGCGGTAGCGCCACGGGTACATGTTCTCGACGGCGAACCGCACATCCGTCTCGTCGGCCATCCGCCAGACGCCCGCGACGAAGTCCCGGGCGTACTGCCGCTGCCAGCGGAACGGCGGGTGCACCACGACGGTGGAGGCGCCCAGCTTCTCCGCGGCCGCGCGGGCCCGCTGCAGCTTGACCCAGGGGTCCGTGGACCAGACCCGCTGGGTGATCAGCAGGCAGGGGGCGTGGACGGCCAGGATCGGGATGCCGTGGTAGTCCGACAGGCGGCGCAGCGCCTCGATGTCCTGGCTGACCGGGTCGGTCCACACCATGACCTCGACGCCGTCGTAACCCAGGCGCGCGGCGATCTCGAAGGCCGTCGCGGTCGACTCCGGGTACACGGAGGCTGTCGACAGCGCGACGGGTACGTCCCTTGGTTCAGCCACGATCGTCACCTTACGGCGTGCGGTGGCGGGGGTGTCGGGTACCTGTTCGCCGTTGTGAGGTTTGCCATGCGGGCGGGTGCGCGGTCCCTAGTCGGAACCCATGTGGTCGAGGCGCCGGAGGATCACGCCCTCACGCAGGGCCCACGGGCAGATCTCCAGGCTCTCCACACCGAACAGGTCCATCGCGCCCTCGGCCACCAGCGCGCCCGCCAGCAGCTGGCCGGCCCTGCCCTCGGAGACGCCCGGAAGCTCGCCCCGCTGCTCCACCGTCATGCCGGCCAGGCGCGGGACCCACGCCTCCAGGGACTCGCGCTTGAGTTCGCGCTGGACGTAGAGGCCCTCCGCGCTGCGGGCGGCGCCGGCGATGCGGGCCAGCTGCTTGAAGGTCTTGGAGGTGGCGACGACGTGGTCGGGTGCGCCGAAGCGGCTGAACTCGCCGACCGTGCGGGCGATCTGGGCGCGGACGTGGCGGCGCAGCGCGCGCACGTCGTCCGGGTCGGGCGGGTCGCCGGGCAGCCAGCCCGCGGTGAGCCGGCCGGCGCCGAGCGGCAGCGAGACGGCGGCGTCCGGCTCCTCGTCGATGCCGAAGGCGATCTCCAGGGAGCCGCCGCCGATGTCGAGGACCAGCAGCTTCCCGGCGGACCAGCCGAACCAGCGGCGGACGGCGAGGAAGGTCAGCCGGGCCTCCTCCTCGCCGGTGAGGACCTGGAGCCGTACGCCGGTCTCGTCGGCCACGCGCGTGAGGACGTCGTCGGCGTTGCTCGCCTCGCGGACGGCGGAGGTCGCGAACGGCAGCAGATCCTCGACGCCCTTGTCCTCGGCGGCCTGGAGCGCGTCCTGGACGACGGCGATCAGCCTCGCTATGCCCTCGTCGCCGATCGCGCCGCCGTCGTCGAGGAGCTGGGCGAGCCGCAGTTCGGCCTTGTGTGAATGCGCGGGCAGCGGGCGCGCGCCGGGGTGGGCGTCCACCACCAGCAGATGCACTGTGTTCGAACCAACGTCCAGGACACCGAGTCTCATGTACGGAACGCTACTGCCAGATTGCACTTCCCCGGTCCCCGCACCGGGCCCGGGCCACTTACCCTGGACGGGTGCCAAAGACGAAAAAGGCGAAGGACGACAAATCCTCCAAGCGATCGAAGGGTTCTTCGCAGGCGAAGGCGTCGACGTCCGGGAAGGGCCGGCAGGTGAGCGACGAAAAGGGGCTCGACTTCGCGCGCGCCTGGGTGGAGTTTCCTGATCCGGCGGACGACGAGCAGGTGTTCCGCTGCGATCTGACATGGCTGACCTCTCGCTGGAACTGCATCTTCGGCAGCGGCTGTCAGGGCATTCAGAGCGGCCGCGCGGCCGACGGGTGCTGCACGCTGGGCGCCCACTTCTCCGACGACGACGACGAGAAGCGGGTCGCCGAGCATGTGGCCCGGCTCACGCCGGACATCTGGGAGCACCACGCCGAGGGCACGCGGGGCGGGTGGGTGTCGGAGGACGAGGAGGGCTCCCGGCAGACGCGCCCCTTCCAGGGGTCGTGCATCTTCCAGAACCGGCCCGGGTTCGCGGGCGGCGCGGGCTGCTCGCTGCACATCCTCGCCCTCAAGGAGGGCCGGGAGCCGCTGGAGACCAAGCCGGACGTGTGCTGGCAGCTGCCGATCCGGCGGACGTACGACTGGATCGACCGGCCGGACGACACGCGGGTGTTGCAGATCTCCATCGGCGAGTACGACCGCCGGGGCTGGGGTCCGGGCGGCCACGACCTGCACTGGTGGTGCACCTCGGCGTCCTCGGCGCACGGCGCGGGCGAGCCGGTGTACGTCTCCTACCGTGCCGAGCTGACCGAGCTGATGGGCAAGGCCGGCTACGACCGCCTGGTCGAGCTGTGCGAACAGCGCCTGGCCTCGCAGCTGCCGCTGGTGGCACCGCACCCCGCCGATCCCGCGCCCTAGACCCGGCGGGCAGGTCCTTCGCCGCCCGCCCCTGCGGTGAGGGTGCGCGACGAGTGGGCCGTGCCCCCGGCCGCCGGTCCGCCGATCGCCCCGTCCGAGCGCCCCGTGCCCTTCCTCCGACG
>NZ_JBLEBI010000197.1:0-12662 GCF_047340315.1 Streptomyces sp. AF1A | reverse complement strand
AGCACGGCCTCGGCGAGCAGCACGCCCAACGCCGCGTCGGCCTGGCCCAGTTGCTCGGCCGCGTGCCGGCAGTACGCACAGCCGGCCAGGTGCTCCTGGACGTCGGGCAGCAGGGCGCCGCCCCGCCGGATCGGGATGTCCAGCAGGCGGTTGTAGTAGCGGCAGTCCTGGCTCGGCGCGAGTTCCCGGTGGGCCCGCACCAGCCCCTCCCGGAATTTGTCCCGGGCCTGTTCGAGGGCGGCCGTCGCGCTCTCGGTGTCCATGCCGAGAAGTGTGGCGGGGACGTGCGTCGGCTCGGCCTCGACCTCCGCGTGCCACAACAACGCCTGTTCCAGGCGGGGAAGGCCGTAAAAGGAGCGGTCGGACAGGACGCGGTTCTCCGGAATCAGCGTCTTCGCGGCGCGCATTCCGCGGCCCCCGGCGGGTTTTCCGAGCCCGGGCAGCAAGGCGGTGATCCGCTCCGTGCCGGACCAGTTCACCACCGTGTCCCGGACGGCCACCAGCAGGCGGGGCCGCAGCGCCTCCGCGCGTTCGCCGAGGGCGAGTCGCCCGAGGACCTGGTGGAAGGCGGTCGCGGTGACCATGTGGGCGAGCGGCCCGGCCCCGGCGAGGCAGATGACGGCGTAGTCGTGTGCGGGCCGCCAGTGCCGCGCCATCAGCAGTGCGGCGGACCGGGAGGCCTCCGCGTCGGAGCCGGCCCGCAGCGGGCCGGCGAGCAGCTCGTCGGACTCCCCGGCGTCTCCGCCGGGCGGCGGATACGGGGGACGAGGGGGGTGGGGGGTGGGCACTGAGCGGATTCCTTTGATGCGTGGTGCGTTGGTGCGTACCTCTGGGTGCGCACGGGGAGCGGGAATGCACCGGAGCCCGGTCGCCCGGGTCGCCCGGTCGTCGCAACTGCCGAAAACAGCCCGGGAATTCGCCCCCCGCACGGGCGTTGCAACCCTGGCACAGGTTCCACTTGGGCAACAAGACACACGGACGACAACGCCCTTATTGAAGG
Source organism: Streptomyces sp. AF1A (assembly GCF_047340315.1). Taxonomy (NCBI): domain Bacteria; kingdom Bacillati; phylum Actinomycetota; class Actinomycetes; order Kitasatosporales; family Streptomycetaceae; genus Streptomyces; species Streptomyces sp. AF1A. The sequence continues at coordinate 11,662 of NZ_JBLEBI010000197.1, read as the reverse complement.
AAAGTCAGCAATTCGGGGTGAGAGCGGGCCCGGTGCCGTGGCTTCGGGTTTTTCATGCGCCCCGTGTGAAGCGCGTGCACACACCGGGCGGCCGCGCACGCTTCCGGGCCCGGTCAGACCGGTAGTGCACTGGGGTCGGCCCTTCTGGAAAGGCCCCACGTGGGGTGGAGCACCCGCGGCTCGGTCGAGGCCGGCAGCGGGCGGAGGCTCTCCCGCGTACGACCGGTCGCCGGCCCTGTCCCTCCCGCCCTCGGCCGGCGGCCCCGTCGACCTCACCCGAGGTCACCCCGGCCGGCGGCCCCGGCGGCTTCCCCCGTCGGCCGGGGGCGGGCTCAGATCTGCCAGGAGCGCAGCCGGTCGGCCGCGCCGTACACGTCGGTCTTGTCGGACATCAGGTCGCGGGCGAGGTCGACCAGGGCGCCGTAGGGCGGGTCGATGCCGACGCCGCTGACGAACATGTAGGCCACGGCGGTCGCGCAGGCGAAGCGGGCGTTGGCCGCGGGCAGCGGCTTGAGCACGGCGAGGGTGTGCAGCAGGGCGGCGGCCCGCCAGGCGGGGTCGGAGTCCACGCCCAGCCGGGGCGGATCGACACGGTGCCGGGCGACGGCGGCGACCAGCGCGGAGAAGTCGTCGACCGCGGGCTGCTCGGGCAGGACCTCCTCGTGCCGCTGCAGCAGCCACGGGACGTCGATGTGAATGACGGAGGGCATCACTCAGGCGGCCTCGCCCTTGGCGCGGGGCTCGTCGTCGGGAAAGGCGGCCGCGAACTCCTCGGCGTGGGCGGCGAAGAAGCGGCGGAACGCCTCGGCGCCCTCCTGCAGGGCGCGGTGCCGCGCTATGTCGGCGGCGGCCGCCTCGCGCACGAGGGCCTTCATCGACGTACCGCGCTCCTTGGCGATCTGCCGCAGGTCCTCGAGTTCCCGGTCGCTGAACTCCACGTTGAGAGCTGGCATGGCCCTCACGGTACCGCGCGGGTACTCACCCGTAAATATCCGCAGGTCAGGCCGTATTCTTCGGGGTACCTGAGCGGCCCGACGGCCATGTCCGATTCCCGCCGGTCCCGGGGCGCGCGGCGCGGCAGACTCGGCAGGGCACGCGGAAACCCGAGGAGATGCGATGAACAGCCGCACCGTCCACACCGTCCACCCCAGCCCGCTCGGCGACCTGTTGCTGACCGGCTCGCTCTCGCCCGCCGGCCTCACGCTCGGCTCGTTGTCCCTGCCGGGGATGCGCGGCGCGCCGGCGGTCCGTCCGGAGGACCGCGACGACCGGCCGTTCACCGAGGCGCACCGCCAACTGGACGGCTACTTCGCGGGCCGCCCGATCCGCTTCGACCTGCCGCTCGCCGCCGCCGGCACGCCGTTCCAGCAGCGGGTCTGGCAGGCCCTGGCGGACATTCCGTACGGCACGACGACCACCTACGGCGGGCTGGCCGCACGGCTGGGCGTGTCCCGGGCCGAGATCCGCGCGGTGGGCCGGGCGCTCGGTGCCAACCCCGTGCTGCTCATCCGCCCCTGCCACCGCGTGATCGGCGCGGACGGCTCGATGCGCGGGTACGCGGGCGGGGTCGAGCGCAAGGCGTGGCTGCTGCGGCACGAGGGTGCGCTGCAGCCGACGCTGGTGTGAGACGAGGATTCATGCGGCCCACCCCGGCCGCGGTCCGCCGCCGGCCCTCGGCGGACCGACCGGCCCGCGCTCGCCCCGAGCCGGACGAGCACGGCCGTACGCCCACCGGCCCGCTGCAGGCGCCGGCCGAGTGCGAGAACCGGGCCGGCGCGTGTGCCTGACCGGTACGCCATCCTGGCCGGTACGCGTCGGACCGACCCGGCCGGTACACGGACTCGGCCGGTGCACGAACCCAGCCGAGTGATGCCGCCCGGGTCGACCAACGCGAAGCGCCAGCCGTCCCGCAGCGGCACGCTGTGACGCCCCCCGCCGCCGGGCGCCTCGGCGGCGAGCGCGGCCGGGGCCGCGGAGACGTCCAGCACTGCTCTGGCCGCGGGCGCTGCCGTGGCTGCGGCCAGAACCGATCTACGCGTGACCGTCATGACGGCTCTCCTCATCAAGGCCCAGAAGTACGCACAACTGATCGTTAACAAACAGATTCTGACGCCCTGGCACGCACGATCGTCAGGGGTCCGGCAGCTTGCGACTGCGGCTCATGACAGATCGGCTGGATTTCCCTCTTGACCGAGTTCGACCGACCGATCAACCGCACCCGGGGGGCCGCGGTTCGCGCACGGGCCAGAAGCACTACGCTGGAACGCGAGTGGTGCCACCTGATCACTGTGAGTGTGCGCTTGGGAGCGGGCAACGATGAGCCGGGTCTATCCGTTCGACGACGCGGCGACGGCCCGGGCTGTCATCGATGACGACGGAACGCTGACGGAGTGGAACGAGGGCGCGCGGCGCCTGCTCGGCCACGAAGCCGGCGACGTCGTGGGGCGTCCCGCGGCGCGACTGCTGGCCGGGGACTTCGCCCCGGCCCTGCCCACCGGCTCACGCTGGGACGGAACAGTGGGATTGCGCCACCAGGACGGCCGCACGCTCTCCGTGTGGCTCCTCGCCCACCACCGGCCGCCGGGCGCGGACCACAACGGCGACTGGCTGGTGATCAGCCCGCTGCCGGGCGGCGAGCCGCCCGCACCGGACGATCCGCTGGCCGAGGCGGGGCTGCTCCAGTCCCCGTGCGCCCTCGCCGTGTACGACGACCAGCTGCGGCTGCGCCGGATGAACGACGCCATGGCCGAGGTGATCGGCCTGCCCGCGGAGCGCGTGCGGGGCCTCAGGGTCGCGGAGATCGGCGGCCGGCCGCAGAGCGAGGAACTCGAGCAGGGCATGCTCCGGGTCCTGACCTCCGGCCGGCCGCTGGACATGGAGACCGTCGTGCGCACCGGCCGCGAGGACCTGGCGCACGCCTGGCTCGCCCGGCTGGCGCCGGTCACCGACGACGGCGGCCGGGTGCGGGGCGTGACCATGGCCGCGGTCGACATCACCGACAACCTCCGGGCCCGGCAGCGGCTGCAACTGCTGAACGAGGCGAGCGTGCGGATCGGCACCACCCTGGACGTCAGCCGCACGGCACAGGAGCTGGCGGACATGTGCGTCCCCGCGCTCGGCGACTTCGTCACCGTCGACCTGCTGGACCCCGATGACCACGGCGGCGAGCCGCCGGCGCGCCTCAAGGCGCCCGTCACCCTGCGCCGGGCCGCCCAGCGGTCGGTCCTCGAGGGGATGCCGGAGGCGGTGCTCGAGCCGGGGCAGACCGAGCGGTACCCGGCCGGCTCCCCGCAGGCGGACTCGCTGACCGCGGGCCACACGATCATCGCCGCGTCGGGCGGCGCCGTGCGGCAGCGGTGGCTGACCTGGAACGCCGAGCGCGGCGAGCGGGCACGGACGTTCGGCACCCACACCTCGATGGCGGTCCCCGTCCAGGCCCGCGGACGCACCCTCGGCGTGGCGGTGTTCACCCGGCACCGGCGCCCGGACGGGTTCTCCGCGGACGACCGGCTGCTGGCCGAGGAGATCACCAACCGTGCCGCCCTCTGCATCGACAACGCCCGGCGCTACACCCGCGAGCGGGAGACGGCGCTCGCCCTCCAGCGCAGCCTGCTGCCGCGGACGCTGCCGCGGACCGCCGCCCTGCAGGCCGCCTCCCGGTATCTGCCGGCGGCCCGGGCCGGAGTGGGCGGCGACTGGTTCGACGTGATCCCGCTGTCCGGGATGCGCGTCGCCATGGTCGTCGGGGACGTGGTCGGGCACGGCGTGCAGGCCTCCGCCACCATGGGCCGGCTGCGCACCGCCGTACGCACCCTCGCGGACATCGACCTGGCCCCGGACGAGCTGCTCACCCACCTCGACGACCTGGTGGTGCGGCTCTCGGAGGAGTCCGGCGACGACAGCACCGGCGAGGTCGGCGCCACCTGCCTGTACGCCGTGTACGACCCGGTGTCGCGGCACTGCACGCTGGCGCGCGCCGGGCATCCGCCGCCCGCACTGCTGCTGCCGGGCGGCCGGCCCCACCAGCTCGACCTGCCCGCCGGGCCCCCGCTGGGCCTGGGCGGGCTGCCGTTCGAGTCCGCCGAGGTGGACCTGCCGGAGGGCAGCGTCCTCGCCCTGTACACCGACGGGCTGGTGAAGTCCCGGGACCGGGAGGGCGACGCCGGCCAGCAGCTGCTCCTGCAGGCCCTCGGCGCGCACGCGGAGTCCCTGGACGAGTCCTGCGACCGCATCCTGCACGCCCTGCTGCCGTCCGGCGACACCCCCGACGACGTGGCGCTGCTGCTCGCCCGTACCCAGGGCCTGCCCCCCTCGCAGGTGGCCACCTGGGACATCCCCGCCGACCCGGCGCTGGTCGCGCCGATCCGCAAGCAGGTCCTGGACCAGCTGGCCGCCTGGGAGCTGAGCGAGACCGCGTTCACGGCGGAGCTGGTGGTCAGCGAGCTGGTCACCAACGCCATCCGGTACGGCGCCCCGCCGATCCGGCTCCGGCTGATCCACGACGCGGCCATCCTGATCTGCGAGGTCTCCGACACCAGCCACACCGCCCCGCACCTGCGCCGGGCGAAGACCTTCGACGAGGGCGGCCGGGGCCTGCTCCTGGTCGCCCAGCTCACCCAGCGCTGGGGCAGCCGGCACACCGGGGAGGGCAAGACCATCTGGGCGGAGCTGCCCCTGTTCGCGGAGGACCGGTAGCGCTCAGGAGGCCGTCAGCCAGGGCCGTACCTGCTTGCGGGCCTCGTGCAGGCGGGACTTGAGGGTGCCGAGCGGGATGCCGACCCGCTCGGCGACCTCGGCGTAGTCCAGCTGGCAGATGTCCCGGTACACCAGCGGCGCGACCAGGTGCGGATGGGTGCGCTCCAGCCGGTCCAGGGCTTCCAGCAGATCCACCCGGGAGCCGGCGATGACGCTGGTGGTGCGCGGGTCGACGGCGTGCGAGGGCTCGATGGCGGCGGGCTGCTCGGCGGCTCGCCGCTTCAGCTCGCGGTACTTCTGCCGGCAGCAGTTGGCGACCACGGTGTACAGCCAGGTGCCGAAGCGGCTGCGGCCCTCGAAGGCGGAGATGTGCCGGGCCACCTGGAACAGCACGTCCTGGGCGGCCTCCTCGGCGTCCTCCCGGCAGGGCAGGAAGCGCCCACAGCGGCGCAGGACCTCGGGCCGGATGCCGGTCAGCAGCCGGTCCAGAGCCGTGTGGTCCCCGGCGGCGGCCCGCCGGGCGAGGTCTTCCGTCGACGCCTCGTCCTGCACGTCAGGGCCCCCCTTCGAGTCGATCTCAGGCCAGGCATGATAGTCCTATGCACTCCCTGGAGCGGATCGGCCGCTACCGCCTCGAACGGCCGCTGGGCACCGGTGCCTTCGCCACGGTGTGGCTCGCGCACGACCCGGAGCTCCAGGCCCCGGTGGCGGTGAAGGTCCTCGCCGAGAACTGGTCGCACCGCCTCGACATCAGGGACCGCTTCCTGTCCGAGGCGCGGCTGCTGCGCCGGGCCGGCTCCAGCCGGGTGGTGCAGGTCTACGACATCGGCGAACTCCCCGACGGCAGGCCGTACTTCGTGATGGAGTACGCGGACGGCGGCACCCTCGCCGACCTGCTGACCGCCGGGCCGCTGCCGGTGTCCCACGCGCTGGCGCTGACGGCCGAGGCCGCGCGGGCCGCCGCCGCGCTGCACGAGGCGGGGATCGTGCACCGCGACATCAAGCCGACCAACGTGCTGCTGCACACCGCCCCGGACGGCACCCGGCGGGTGCTGCTGGCCGACCTGGGGCTGGCCAAGAGCCTGGCGCAGGCCTCCGTGCTCACCCTCGCGGCGGGCTCGGCGGGCTACCAGCCGCCGGAGCAGGCCGAGCCCGGTGAGGGCATCGACGAGCGGGCGGACGTCTACAGCCTGGGCGCGGTCGGCTACGAGCTGGTCACGGGCAGGGTGCCGGGTCCGCCGGGCAGGGTCGTGCCACCCGGGCGGCTGCGGCCGGACCTGGACGACGGGGTGCAGCGGGCGCTGCTGCGGGCGCTGGAGCCCGACCGCGCCCGGCGCTGGCCGACCGCGCAGGGGTTCGCGCAGGAGCTGGACCGGCTGGCGGCCGGGCCGGGGGCGTCGTCCGTGCGGCGGCTGGACGGGGTCCGCGGCCGGCTGAACGCGGTGACGCTGACCCTGGCGGCGGTCCTCGCCGCCACGGCGGCGGCGGTCACGGTGACCGCGCTGATCCATCGCGACGGGGGGCCGGACGAGGTGCGGGTGGCCGACACCACCGGCCGGGTGGCCGTCCGGGTGCCCGCGGGCTGGGGCCGCGAGCTGCGCGACTCCGGCTGGGATCCGCGGGCGCTGGGGCTCCGGGCGGGGCACGAGCCGGGGCTGGTGGTGGCCGGTGACCTCGCCCGGTGGCCCGATCTGTCCGCCCCCGTGGACGGCGTGTTCGTCGGGCTCAGCGAGCACGGCGACGTCACCGCCAGGGTGAAGGCCCTCGCGCACTCCGGCTGCCACTACGCCAGCAGCCGCGGCTTCGCCGACGCGGACTACCGCGGGCTGGTCCGGGCCTGGAGCGGCTGCGCCGACGGCGGCTCGATCACCGAGTCGGCGCTCGTACCCGTGCGCGGCGGCGGGCAGCCGCAGGTGTACGTGCAGATACGCCAACAGGGTGACGGTGACGCCACCGACGGCGTACTCCGTTCGCTGCAGGCGGACTGATGGGTCGAACGTCGGTCAAAGCGGGAAAAGAACCCCGTGCGTCGCGAACCTTTCCCGCGGCCCGTGCATCGGAGTGGGGTGACGGCGCACCCGGCGCCATAGGCACGCGCTCCGTCGCGTGCCCCGAACATCCAGGAGTGTTGAGCGACATGGTGTACACCCCCCGGTCCGCGCGGCGCGGGGCCCTGCTCGTGGGCACGGTCGCCGTGCTGGGCCTCCTGACCGCGTGCGGCAACGGCCACGACGTCAACAGCAACCCGCCCAGGACGGCCTCGGGCACGGCGGCGCCCGCCACCGGCGACTCCGGGACGCCGTCGTCCGCCTCCTCCGCCCCGTCCCGCGCCCCCAGTGGCGCGGCCTCACCGACCGCGTCCAAGGCGACCGCGACGTCGGGCGGCGCAGCGACGACCGCGGCGAGCACCCGCTGCCACACCTCCGAACTGCGCGCCTCCGTGGGCCGCAACGACCCGGGTGCCGGGCAGGAGAACTTCCCCGTGGTGCTCACCAACACGTCCGCACGGACCTGCACCGTGCACGGCTATCCGGGCGCGGCCTTCGTGAACTCCTCCGGCACCCAGCTCGGCCCGGACCCCAGGCGTGAGTCGGGCTCCCCCGTGACGGTCACCCTCAAGCCCGGGCAGAGCGCCTGGGCCGGGCTGACCTTCTCCAACCCGGGGATCAGCGGCGCGAAGACGGCGACGCCGGCCGCGCTGCTGGTCACGCCGCCGGACGAGCGGGACCAGCTGAAGGTGGCGTGGACGGGCGGTGCGGTGCCGGTCTCCGGCAACTCCTCGTCCGTCTCCCTGTCGGTGCTCAGCCCCGGCACCGCACCCTGACCCACTCCCCTCCACTCCCCTCCGCAACGAACCCCGCTGCCACCCCGAGGCAGCGGGGTTCGTCCTGACCACGGCACAACTGTCACAGGGCGGCAACAGGCACCGCCCGCCGCGATCTTTCCGCCGGCTCCCCCCATCGAACCCGTCGACCGCACAGGCGAGGACGCCCCCACGGGGGCCACGACGAGGAATCGGGGAGAACATGAGCGGGATCTCACGCAGGCGGATGCTGACGGCGGGAGCGGCGGCGGGCGCCCTGGGCGCGCTGGCCGCCTGCTCCTCCGGCACCGGGCTCTCCTTCGACGGCCCGGACCCGGCGCACGGCGGCACCGCCACCGCGCAGGCCCGGCAGGCCAAGCCGATCGGCGACGGCTCCACCGCTGACACCGGCCCCCAGCCGCACCAGCCGAAGCCCGATCGGCTGAGCCCGGGCCAGAAGCCCCCGCAGTTCGTGGTGTTCTCCTGGGACGGCGCGGGCGAGCTGAGCAACAAGCTGTTCTCCCGGTTCCGCAAGGTGGCCGCCGGCCACGGCGCGAAGATGACGTTCTTCCTCAGCGGCATCTACACGCTGCCCGAGTCCAAGAAGAACCTGTACCGCCCGCCGCAGCACCCGGTCGGCGCCTCCGCCATCGGCTACCTCGCCGACCGGCACATCCACGCCACCCTGCAGCAGGTGCGGGCGGCCTGGCTGGAGGGCCACGAGATCGGCACCCACTTCAACGGGCACTTCTGCGGCGCGACCGGCGTGCGCAACTGGTCCCCGGCCGAGTGGCGCAGCGAGATCGACCAGGCCGTCGACTTCGTCACGCACTGGAAGACCAACACCGGCTTCACCGACCTGGAACCGCTGCCCTTCGACTACCGCAAGGAGCTGGTCGGCGGCCGCACCCCCTGCCTGGAGGGCCAGGCCAACCTGCTGCCCACCGCCGCCGCGCTCGGCTGGAAGTACGACGCCAGCTCCCCCGGCGGGCTGCAGATCTGGCCGGGCAAGGTGCAGGGCGGCCGAATCTGGGACTTCCCGCTGCAGTCCATACCGTTCTCCGGCCACTCCTTCCAGGTGCTGTCGATGGACTACAACATGATGTTCAACCAGTCCGGCGGCAACCCGCTCGGCGACCGCGGCCAGTTCGACACCTGGCGCGCCCAGGCCCGCGACACCTACCTGGCCGGGTTCCGCCGGGCGTACGAGTCCAACCGCGCCCCCTTCTTCATCGGCAACCACTTCGAGCGCTGGAACGGCGGCATCTACATGGACGCCGTCGAGGAGGCGATCGGGAAGATGGCCGAGTACGGCGACGACGTGCGGTTCGTGTCCTTCAAGCAGCTGGTGGCCTGGCTGGAGGCGCAGGACCCGGCGGTGCTGCGCAAGCTGCGCACGCTCTCGCCGGGGCAGGCCCCCCAGGGCGGTTGGGCGGAGTTCCTGGGCGCGGCGGGCACCCGCACGTCGTAGCCCGCTCGCGTTCGTCTGTTTTCATGGGCGGGCACCCCGTGATCATTTCCGGAAGGACCCGCCCTGAACAGCCCGCTCGCCGAAGCCCTGTCCGCCGTGCTGCTCGCCGCCGTGCTCGCCTGGGCCGTCGTCCGGCCGTTCGGGTGGCCGGAGGCGGTGGCGGCCGTCCCGGCCGCCGGGATCGCGGTCGCCGCCGGCGCGATCCCGCTCGCCCACGCGCGGGCCGAGGCGGAGCGGCTCGGACCGGTCGTCGGGTTCCTGGCGGCGGTGCTGGTGCTCGCCCACTTCTGTGACGTGGAGGGGCTGTTCCAGGCGTGCGGGGCATGGACGGCCCGGTGGGCGGCGGGGCGTCCGGTGCGGCTGCTGACGGCGGTCTTCGCACTCGCCTCCGCGATCACCGCGGTGCTCAGCCTCGACGCGACGATCGTGCTGCTGACCCCGGTGGTCTTCGCCACGGCCGCGCGCACCGGCGTACGGCCCAAGCCGCACGTGTACGCCTGCACCCATCTGTCGAACACGGCGTCGCTGCTGCTGCCGGTGTCCAATCTGACGAACCTGCTGGCGTTCGCGGCGAGCGGGCTGAGCTTCACCCGGTTCGCCACGCTGATGGCGCTGCCGTGGCTGGTGGCGATCGGCGCCGAGTACCTGGTGTTCCGGCGGTTCTTCGCCCGTGACCTCGCGGCGGCGGCCCCGGCGGGGCGGGACGCCGGTCAGGCGCCCCGGTTGCCAGTGTTCGCGCTGGTGACCGTGGGCTGCACGCTGGCCGGGTTCGTGGTGGCGTCCGCGTTCGGGGTGGCGCCCGCCTGGGTCGCCGCCGCCGGTGCCCTGGTGCTGGCCGGGCGGGCGCTGCTGCGGGGCAGGGCGACGCCGCTGACCGTCGTCCGGGCGGCGGCCCCGGCGTTCCTGGCGTTCGTCCTGGCCCTGGGCGTCGTGGTGCGGGCGGTCGTCGACAACGGGCTCGCGGACGTGCTCGGGCGGGTGGTGCCGGCCGGCACCGGGCTGCCCGCGCTGCTGGGGATCGCCGCGCTGGCCGCCGTGCTGGCGAACCTCGTCAACAACCTGCCCGCGGTGCTCGTGCTGCTGCCGCTGGCGGCGCCGACCGGACCCGGCGCGGTACTGGCCGTGCTGCTCGGGGTGAACATCGGCCCGAACCTGACCTACGCCGGATCGCTGGCCACGCTGCTGTGGCGGCGGATCGTGCACCACCACGAGCACGAGGTGGACCTCGGCGAGTTCACGCGGCTGGGCCTGCTCGCCGTGCCGTCCTCCCTCGCCGTCTCGGTGGTGGCACTGTGGGGGTCGCTACGGGTTTTCTGAGGTGGTGTGAGCCCGAGGAGGCCGACCGGATGCGTGTGATCGCCTGGCTCGTCGAGGGCACGTGGCCCGCCTGCGTGGACGCCGTGCGCGCCCACACGCCGCGGTCCGCCGAAGTGGTGCTGCTGCACGTCAGCGGGCCGGACGTACCCGGTGTCGCGCACGGCGCGTTCGCCGGGCTGCTCGGCCGGGGCCATCCCGAGCGGGATCCGGGCGACCGTCTGGAGGCGCTCGGCGGGAGTTCGGCGGCCGAGCTGCTCGACGCGGCGGTCGCGCGGCTGGGCCGGCCCTGTGCGCGCGACGAGCGGTCCGGCCGGGTCGAACGGGAGGTGGTGGCCGCCGCCGAGGGCGCCGATCTGCTGGTGCTCGCGCGGGACGGGGACCGCTCCCGGCTGGGCCCGCGCAGTCTCGGCCCCGCGGTGCGGTTCGCCGTCGACCACGCGCCCTGCCCGGTGCTGCTGGTGTGGCCGGAGCCGGCCCCCGGGCTGGCGACGATCCCCGCGCCGCCGCACCACCCGTGACTCAGCGGTGCCGGTGTCCGCCACCGCCGTAGCCGCCGCCGTGACTTCCGCCGCCGTAGCCGCCTCCGTCGCAGGAGGAGGGGTACTGGGTGCACCAGTCGTAGGAGGGGGACGGCGACGCTCCGGGGCCGGTCGTGGTGGCCGTCGGGCCGGGAGCCGAGGACGGGGTCCCGGACGCCTTGCCGGTGGCCCCGGCTCCGGGCGTGGTGGGCGACTGCCCGGTGGGGGCCGGCGACGGGTCGCTGTCGCTGTCCCAGTTGACGTTCTGCATCTGCAGGTCGGGCTTGGCGGTGTCGACGGACCAGCGCTGGGCGGAACCGGGGGCGCGGGTCTTGAGGACGAGGGCGCCGGAGCCGTCCGTGGCGGCAGGGGCGAGGGCCAGATCCTGGTTCCAACGGGGTATCAGGGCGCCCTGGAGGGTGAAGTCGTAGCGGATGTACCTCGCGGCCTTGCCGGTGGCCGTGCAGGGGGCGAGCCGGACCGAGTAGCCGAGGTGGGAGTCCAGGCACAGCTCGGGGGCGGCGGCGTTGCGCAGCAGTCCGTCGGCCTCGTACGTCCACCGCTGGCTCGGCGTGGAGGAGCAGGCGGCCAGCTCGGTCTCGGCGCCCTGGACCGCCTTCTCGCCGGCGACGCCGACACACAGGCCCGAGGCCAGGTTGTGCAGGCGGCCCTGGACGGCGCCCCGGCCCGTGCCCTTCGCACCGGCCCGGCTCGCCGTCCCGGAGTTCCCGCCCGGCGTCTTGGCGGGGGTGCGGGCCGCGCGGGCGGCATTGCCGTCGCCGGAGCCGAGCGCCGCCCACAGCGCGAGGGGCAGCACGACCAGGCCGCTGACGGTGACGACGGCCGCGGCGAGGTTGC
>NZ_JBLEBI010000196.1:0-12783 GCF_047340315.1 Streptomyces sp. AF1A | reverse complement strand
CTCCGGCCCCCGCGGGCGCGGTGCGGGTCAGGTCGCCGCGGCCTCCACGTTGCCGTGCAGGCGCGCCACGACCTCCGTCAGCTGGGCGGCGACCTCCGCGTCGTCGACCGGGTGGGTCTCGGCGAAGCGGGTCAGGGAACCGGGGATCGACAGCTTGATGTCCTCGATCACCTTGCCGCCGGCGATGCCGACGGACTTGCGGGCCTCATCCTGCGCCCACACGCCGCCGTACTGGCCGAAGGCGGTGCCGATCACGGCGACGGGCTTGCCGCCGAAGGCGCCCGCGCCGTAGGGGCGGGACAGCCAGTCGATGGCGTTCTTCAGGACGGCCGGGATGGTGCCGTTGTACTCGGGGGAGAAGAGGAGGAACGCGTCGGCGGCCTGGGCGGCGGCACGCAGCTGCGCGGCGGCGGCGGGCACGCTGCCCTCGACGTCGATGTCCTCGTTGTAGAAGGGGATCTCGGCCAGGCCCTCGTAGAGCTCGACCTCTACGCCCTCGGGGGCGAGCTTCACGGCGGCCTCGGCGAGCCGGCGGTTGGTCGAGCCGGCGCGGAGGCTGCCGACGAGGGCGAGGATGCGAACAGACATGGGGGGCTCCAAGGGGCTGAGACTCGCAGATAATCCGGACCGTGGTCCGGTTAAGTGTGTATCACTCCAAACGGACTGCGGTCCAGTTCTGTTCCGGATGCTTTACGCTGTCGTCATGTCCCGCCCGCTGCCGCCCCTGCCGACGCCCGAGGAGCCTCCCCGCGCGCCCGAGTTGCTTCAGCTCCGCACGGCCCCCGGCGAGCCCTGCCTGCGGGCCGACGCCGCCCGCAACCGAGCCCGGCTGCTGGAGGCCGCCGCCCGCCTGATCGCGGAGCACGGGGTGGCCGGGGTCACCATGGAGGCGGTCGCCGCGGCGGCCCAGGTGGGCAAGGGCACGGTCTTCCGGCGCTTCGGCGACCGCACGGGCCTGCTGATGGCCCTGCTCGACCACTCGGACAAGCAGCTCCAGGCCGATTTCCTGGCCGGGCCCCCGCCCCTGGGCCCCGGGGCGCCGCCCCTGGAGCGGCTGCGGGCGTTCGGCGTCGCGGTGCTGTACCGCTCGGCCGAACGGCTGGATCTGCTGCTGGCCGCCCAGCCCGAGCCGACCCGCCGCTTCTCCCACCCCGCCTTCCAGGCCCTGCGCACCCACGTCGTCATGCTGTTGCGGCAGATCGTGCCGGACGCCGACTGCGACCTGCTCGCCCAGACCCTGATGGCCTCGCTGGACCCCGCCCTGATCCACCATCTGACCCGTCAGCGCGGGATGCCCATGGAGCGGCTGGAGGCGGGCTGGACCGACCTGATCGCCCGAGTGACCGGCACCGAACCGCCCGACTGACACGCGGTCGGCTCGCTCAAACTCGGCCGAGCCCCGCCCGTTCCCCGGCCGACACCGGCCGTGCGCCGGGCGGGCGGCACGCCGGTGAGCATGTCGACCGGACCCTGCGGTGCCGTCCTCGCGGAACGCCGACGTGTTCGTGCAGCGGTGTGCCGCGACCCCGTTCTGGTCGAACGATGAACCACCATCACCCGCCCGCTCCCGGCCGCCGGCGCTCTGCCAAGATACGCAGTGTCATGGTGCAGATACCGAACACGCCCACCAGTGCCGATGTGGCCCGCCTCGCGGGCGTCTCGCGCGCGACCGTGTCCTACGTCCTCAACAACACCAGCGCCGTACGGATCAGCGAACCCACGCGCCGGCGCGTTCACGAGGCCGCGCGCGAACTGGGGTACGTGCCCCACGCCGCCGCCCGCAGCCTGCGCGCCGGGCACAGCCGCATGGTCCTCATGCCCGCCCCGGCGATCCCCGTCGGCCCCCTGTACAGCACCTTCCTCAACGATCTCCAGTGGGCGCTCGGCCGGCTCGACTACACGGTCGTGCAGTACGGCTCCGTCGGCCTCCAGGGCGACGAAGCCGCCCGTGCCTGGGCGGAGTTGCGGCCCGTCGCCGTCCTGGTGCCCGGCGCGCACCTCGGCCCGCGGGGGGTCGCGGTCCTCAGGCGCTCGGGCGCCCGGGCCGTGGTCACCCTCGGGCCCGCACGCGTCGACGGGGCGCACGCCCTGCTGATGGACCACGAGGCCGTCGGGCGCTGCGCCGCCGCCCATCTGTACGAGCGGGGCAGGCGCCGGATCGGGGTCGTCGTGCCCGAGGAGCCCGGCCTGGAGGCGTACTCCCGTCCCCGGCTCGCCGGCGCCTGCGCGGCCCTGCAGGGCACCGGCGCGTCCGTCATCGCGGTGGCGCTCGCGTACACCGAGCAGGCCGCCGCCGAACTGGCCGCACAGTGGCGGCAGTCGGGGCTGGACGCGGTGTTCGCCTACAACGACGAGTACGCCATGCTGCTGATGCGGGCCCTGCAGGACGAGGGCCTGCGCATCCCCGAGGACGTGGCCGTGATCGGAGCCGACGACCTGATGCTCGGCCGGCTGCTGCGGCCCCGGCTCAGCACGGTCCACGTCGAGCTGCCCTCGGGCCGCGACCTCGCCGAGCTGGTCGACCGCGCGGTGCGCGACCCGGGGGGCGAGCCGGAGGTGCGCCAGGTACTGGGCGCCTCGGTGGTGCGGCGCGACTCCACCTGACCGCGGCCCGCGCAGTCCCGCGTGCCGGGACTACTGGGCGTTGCCCTCCTGGTCGGCGATGCTCTTGCGGACCTCGTCCATGTCCAGGCCGCGGGCCTGCCCGATCACGTCGGCCAGGGCGGCCTCGGGCAGCGCGCCCGGCTGCGCGAACACGGCGACCCGGTCGCGGACGATCATCAGCGTCGGGATCGACTGGATGCCGAAGGCCTGGGCCAGCTCCGGCTGTGCCTCGGTGTCGACCTTGCCGAACACGAGGTCCGGGTTCTCCTGCGCCGCCCTCTCGTACACCGGCTCGAACTGCTTGCACGGCCCGCACCAGGACGCCCAGAAGTCGATGAGAACGAAGTCGTTCTCGGTGACCGTCTGGTCGAAGTTGTCCTTGGTCAGCTCCACGGTGGTGGTCATGGCGTGATCCCTCTTCCTGGTGTGGGGGTATCCCGACGGCTCAAACACGACCGCCTGGCCGCCTATTCCACACGGGTACGGCCGCGTCCCGCGCGCGTACCCATGTGGCCGCCGCGCACACCACCCATCAGACTGACCCCATGACGGAATCGGAATCCATCGCGTACGACGTCGTGGTGCTCGGAGCCGGGCCCGTGGGGGAGAACGTCGCCGACCGCACCCGTGCGGCCGGCCTCACCACCGCGATCGTGGAGAACGAACGGGTCGGGGGCGAGTGCTCGTACTGGGCGTGCATGCCCAGCAAGGCCCTGCTCCGGCCGGTCATCGCCCAGGCGGACGCCCGCCGCCTGCCCGGCCTGAGCGGCTCGGTCGGGGGCCCGCTCGACGCCCCGGCCGTCCTCGCCCGCAGGGACGAGTACGCGGCCCACTGGAAGGACGACGGCCAGGTCGCCTGGGTGGAGGGCATCGGCGCCGTCCTCTACCGCGGCCACGGCCGCCTCGCCGGCCCCCGCACGGTGACGGTCACCGGCCCCGACGGCACCCTCACGACCCTCACCGCCCGGCACGCCGTCGCCGTCTGCACCGGCACCCGCGCCCAGCTCCCCGACCTGCCCGGCCTCGCCGAGGTCAAGCCCTGGACCAGCCGCGAGGCCACCAGCGCGCAGGCCGCACCGGGCCGGCTGATCGTGGTCGGCGGCGGTGTCGTCGCCACCGAGATGGCCACCGCCTGGCATGCCCTCGGCTCGCAGGTCACCCTGCTGGTGCGCGGCAAGGGCCTGCTGAACCGCATGGAGCCGTTCGCCGGGGAACTGGTCGCCGAGTCGCTCATCGCGGCCGGCGTCGACGTCCGCACCGGCACCTCGGTGGAGTCCGTCACCCGCGAGAACGGTACCGTCGTGGCCGTCACCAGCAGCGGCGACCGCATCGAGGCCGACGAGATCCTCTTCGCGACGGGCCGCGTCCCGCACACCGACGACATCGGGCTCGACACCGTCGGCCTGGCACCCGGCTCCTGGCTGGACGTCGACGACACCCTCCGCGTCACCGGCACCGACTGGCTGTACGCCGTCGGCGACGTGAACCACCGCGCCCTCCTCACCCACCAGGGCAAGTACCAGGCCCGCATCGCCGGTGCCGCCATCGCCGCGCGCGCGGCCGGCGAACCGCTCCTGGACGCCCCGTGGGGCGCGCACGTGGCGAGCGCCGACCACGAGGCCGTACCCCAGGTCGTCTTCACCGACCCCGAGGCCGCCGCGGTGGGCCTGTCCCTGGCGGAGGCGGAACAGGCGGGCCACCGGGTCCGCGCCGTCGACGTGGAGTTCTCCACCGTCTCCGGGGCGGGCCTGTACGGCGAGGGCTACAAGGGCCGCGCCCGCATGGTGGTGGACCTGGAGGACGAGATCCTGCGGGGCGTCACCTTCGTGGGCCCCGGCATCGGCGAGCTCATCCACTCGGCCACCGTCGCCGTCGCGGGCCACGTGCCGGTCAGCCGCCTGTGGCACGCGGTCCCGTCGTACCCGACCCTGAGCGAGGTGTGGCTGCGGCTGCTGGAGGCCTACCGGGACAAGTGAGCGCTTCCTCAGGGCAGTCGGAAGCCGAGGGCCTCGGCCGCCGCCCGCGGTGTCGGCTGGGCCCACAGCGCCGCCACCGCCTCGTTGGTCGACAGGGAGCGCAGTTCCGCGCGGTCCAGGTACAGGGTGCCGTCGAGGTGGTCCGTCTCGTGCTGGACGATGCGAGCGGGCCAGCCGGTGAGCACCTCGTCGACCGGGCGGCCCCGCTCGTCCTCCGCGCGCAGCCGCACCTCGGCGTGCCGGGAGACCACCGCCTGCCAGCCCGGCACGCTCAGGCAGCCCTCGAAGAACGCGGCCCGGGCCGTGCCGACCGGCTGGTACGAGGGGTTGACCAGGACCCGGAACGGCTGCGGCACCCGGCCCCGGGCCGCCGCGACCTCCTCGGGCACCGGCGCCGGGTCCTCCATCACCGCGATCCGCAGCTCCACGCCGACCTGCGGCGCGGCGAGGCCCACCCCGGGAGCGGCGTGCATGGTCGCGCGCAGCGCCTCGACGAAGCGGGCCAGCAGGGCCGGGCCCAGCTGGCCGTCGTACGGCTCGGTGCCGGACCGCAGCACCGGCCGCCCGGCGGCGACGATGGGCAGGGGACCGCCGGCGGCGAGGAGTTCCTCGACCCGCTCGGCGAGCGGCGCGTGATCACGGGTAGGTGCCATCGCGTCAGGATGCCATCTCCGTACGGGCGCTGGGCGAAGTCCCGGACGTGAAGGACGGCGGTACGCAAGACTGGACGCGCGGGGGAGGCCGGCACCCGCTGCCCCCGGTTCTCGCTGCGCGCGGCGACGCGCCCCGATCCCCGGGACAGCGATGGTCCTCGACGACACCTGGCCGGACTTCGCCCGGCTGGTGGAAAAGCACGACGGGGTGTGGGGCGGCTGCTGGTGCATGGGGTTCCACGGACCGCTGCCGGAAGACGGCGAGGGCCCGGTCCCGCGTCGGGAACCGGGCCCCGGGAATGCCGCGGACGGCGGCTCACAGCTCCGGGAAGTCGCCCGCGAGCGCCGAGGCGATCCGCAGGTGCTGCGCCGCTTCCTCGTGCCGGGCCTGCCGCTCCAGCGTGCGCCCCAGCATCAGCCGGGCGTAGTGCTCCACCGGGTCGCGATCGACGATGGTGCGCAACTCGGCCTCCGCGCGGTGCAGTTGGGCCGAGTGGTAGTAGGCGCGGGCCAGCAGCAGGCGGGGTCCGGTCTGCTCCGGCACCTCCTCGACCAGCGCGGCGAGCACCCGCGCGGCGCCCGCGTAGTCCTTGGCGTCGAAGAAGAGCTGCGCGCGCTCCCACCGCTCGGCGGCCGTCCCCCGGTCGTAGTACGTGGTCTCCACTCCTGACCTCCTTCTGCGCAGCACAACGGAACGCAGTCGTTGCATATTCCACTATTGCGCCGGTGCGGTCGCCCCGGTGTCGCGATGACGTGGCCGGGGTACCCGGCGGGACGCCGAGGAGCGTCGTGCGCGGCCGGCGGTGCGGAAGGAGTCCCGGGCCATGATGCGCTTTCATGATCGCGTCCATGCCGGCCGAGAGTTGGCCGAGCGGCTGCGCATCCGGCAGGAGGCGGGCACGCTGACCCACCCGGTCGTGCTCGCGCTGCCCCGCGGCGGGGTGACGGTGGCCCGCGAGGTGGCCGAGGCACTGGACGCCCCGCTCGACGTGCTGGTCGTCCGCAAGATCGGCGCGCCGTCCCAGGAGGAGCTGAGTGTCGGGGCGCTCGCGGGCGACGACCCCCCGCTGTTCGACGAGCAGACCCTGGAGCAGCTCGGGCTGCGCCCCTCGGCCCTGGACGACGTGGTGGAGCGGGAGCGGGCCGAGCTGCGCCGCCGGGAGGAGCGCTACCGGCAGGGCCGCCCGGAGCCCGAGCTGCGCGACCGCACCGTGATCCTGGTGGACGACGGGCTGGCCACCGGGGCGACCGCGCGCGCCGCGCTGCGCTGGCTGCGCGCCAGATCGCCGGAGCGCGTGGTGGTGGCGGTGCCGGTGTGCTCGCCGCAGGCCGCCGATGTGCTGCGCGGCGAGGCCGACGAGGTGCTGTGCCTGCAGCGGCCCGCCGACTTCCTGGCCGTGGCGGAGTGGTACGAGGACTTCGAGCAGCTGACGGACGACGACGTGCTCGCCGCGCTGCAGGGGCAGTGACGCCGGACGCGCCGTCCCGGGGCGGAGGCCGCGATGGAGCTGACGGAGCTGATCGAGGAACGTCCCTTCCGCTACCGCATCGAGCCGCACGGCGGCATGCGGGTGCCCGGGATCGTGTTCGCGTCCCGGGAACTGCTCGCGGACGCCGAGCACTCCCTGGAGCAGGTCGTGCACGTGGCCGCGCTGCCCGGGATCGTCGCCGCCTCCTACGCCATGCCGGACATCCACTGGGGATACGGCTTCCCCATCGGCGGAGTCGCCGCGACGGACGTGGACGCCGGCGGGGTGGTCTCGCCGGGCGGCGTCGGCTTCGACATCTCCTGCGGGGTGCGACTGCTGGCCGCGGACTGCGACGGCGCCGCGCTCCGGCCCGTGCTGACCGCGGTGATGGACGGCCTGGACCGGGCGATTCCGCGGGGCGCCGGACCCGGCGGCGTGTGGCGGCCGGACGGCCGCGGCGAGCTGGAGCGGCTGCTGGCCGAGGGCTCCCGCTTCGCCGTGGAGCGGGGCCACGGGGAGCAGCGCGACCTGCTGCGGTGCGAGGACGGCGGCGCGGTCGCCGACGCCGACGTGACACAGGTCGGGCAGCGCGCCCGGGAGCGGGGCCTCGCCCAGGTGGGCAGCCTTGGCTCCGCCAACCACTTCCTGGAGGTCCAGCAGGTCGCCGAGGTGTACGACGCCCCCGCCGCGGACGCCTTCGGGATCGGCCCGGGCCAGGTGTGCGTGATGATCCACTGCGGGTCGCGCGGGCTCGGGCACCAGATCTGCACCGACCACGTGCGGCTGATGGACCGGGCCATGGCCCGCTACCGCATCTCGGTGCCCGACCGGCAGCTGGCCTGCACACCGGTGGACTCGCCCGAGGGGCGGGCCTACCTCGGGGCGATGGCGGCGGCCGCCAACTACGGCCGGGCGAACCGGCAGTTGCTCTCGGACGCGGCGCGCGGCGTCTTCCGGCGGGCGGCGGGCACCACGCTGACGCTGGTGTACGACGTCTCCCACAACCTCGCCAAGATCGAGAGCCACATGGTGGACGGCGAGCGGTGCCGGTTGTGCGTGCACCGCAAGGGAGCCACCCGCGCCTTCCCGCCCGGGCACCCCGAGCTGCCCGGGGACATCAGCGCGTTCGGGCAGCCGGTGCTGATCCCGGGCACGCTCGGGACGGCGTCGTACGTGCTGGCCGGCGTGCCCGGCGGCGATGCGTTCCACTCCACCTGCCACGGCGCCGGCCGCACCATGAGCCGGCACCAGGCCGCGCGCACCGTCACCGGCAGCGAACTGCGGGCCCGGCTGCGCCGTGCCGGCATCGCCGCGCGCCCCAAGTCCTGGCGCGGCCTGACCGAGGAGACACCGGAGGCGTACAAGGACGTCGACGCCGTCGTCGCCGCGAGCGAGGGGGCCGGGCTGTGCCGGAAGGTCGCCCGGCTGGTGCCGCTCGGCGTGGTCAAGGGCTGACGCGGGCCCGTCACACGTCCACGATCACCGTGCAGGACCAGCCGTAGGGGTCCGGGCCGATGTGCAGCTCCTGCCAGGAGACGCCCTTGGGCACGGCACCCGTGACGGCGACGTCCGCCAGCTCGGCGAGGGACAGCCGTGCCTCCACTCCGCCGTCCCCGGTGGGCTCCACCTCCACGTCGACCGGGACCAGACCCGCCACCTCGAGACGGAACACGACCTCGTCCAGCAGCGCGACCAGCAGGTCCTCGTCGCCGGCGGGGGCGAGGCGGGCCCGCTGGACGGTGGTGGGCCGCGCGCCCGACACGTCGGCGAAGGCCTCCACCATGGCGCGCACGGCCTCGGCGAGGCACTGCTCACGCGTGGGGCCCCAGGCGTGCAGGCGCGTGTCGGCCGTGTGCGGCATGGCGCAGTGGCCGTTCTCGCCCTCGCGCCGCGCTCTCAGCTCGTCGCCGATGTCACCGACCATGGCCGCGACTCCTTCCCCGGCGAGGGCGCCGGACGGGTCGTCCCCCTCAGTATCCGTCACGGCGGCGCCGGCGCGCGGGGCGGCTCATGCCCCGCTGCCGGCCGGGCCGCCCGCGGCGGTGCCGGCCGACCCGGTGCGGGCTGCCCGCGCCGTCCTCACGGCACGCGGGCCACGCCGGCGTAGATACCGCTGCCCTCGGGCGTGGCCGGCGCGGGCGCGGACTTGACCCACTCCGGAGCCGTCACCACCCCGGGCTCCACGAGGTCCAGGCCGTCGAAGAAGCGGACGACCTCGGGGCGGGTCCGGAACCCGAGACGGATGCCGCCCTTGGCGTACTCGGCGGTGACCTGCGCCGCCAGCTCCTCGTAGAGGTCGGACGCGGCGTGCGAGAGGACGAGGTAACTGCCCGAGGGCAGCGGGGCGAGCAGGGTGCGCACGATGTCGTACGGGTTCTGGTCCTCGGGTATGAAGTGCATGAGCGCGATCAGCGACAGCGCGATGGGCCGCTCGAAGTCCAGGATCCGCCGGGCGTGTTCGAGTATCTCCTCGGGCCGGCGCACATCGGCCTGGATGTAATCGGTGGCCCCCTGCGGGCTGCTGACCAGCAGGGCCTCGGCGTGGGCCAGCACGATCGGGTCGTTGTCCGCGTAGACGACCTTCGCGGTCGGCACCACCTCCTGCACGATCTGGTGCAGGTTGGGCTCGGTGGGAATGCCCGTGCCGACGTCCAGGAACTGGTCGACGCCCTGCGCGGCGAGCCAGGCGGCCGCCCGGTGCATGAACTGCCGGTTCTGCCGCGCCGCGGCGTGCGCCTCCGGCGGCAGCTTCTCACCCACCGCCTCGTCGACGGGATAGTTGTCCTTCCCGCCCAGCAGCCAGTCGTAGACCCTCGCGGGATGGGGCTTGCTCGTGTCGATCTCCGGGCGGCGATCGGTACCGGACGTCATGGCGGACTCCCTGGGCGCGTTGACCTAGAGCAGAAACGATCAACGCAGTTTCGCACATCAACTCGTCGGCGGGACATGGTGGTTCGGTCACTGATGCATTCCACCGCGCCGCTCGCCGAGCGCAGCGGCTCCCCTCCCCGGCGCGGGCGCGGCCCACCGGGGCACGGCGGCCCGGTCCCGCACCGGCCGCGACCGCGCGGCGCCTGCCGCACCGGCCGTCCGGCTCGCGTCTGTACTGTCCGTGCGGCTCGCGTCCGTACCGTCCGCTCGGTCCGCGTCCGTACCGTCCGCTCGGTCCGCGTCCGTACCGTCCGTCCGACCCGCGTACGTACCGTCCGGCCCCGCGCCCGTACCGTCCGGCCCCGTGTCCGCGCCGTCCGTCCGGCCGCGTCCGTACCGGCGCCGTTCCGCGCAGTCCCGCCGGCCGGGCGGCGTCGTGCCGGGAACCGGGAACGTCGCACTCCCTGGCCGGCCGATGCCGACGCACCGGAGGCCCGCGCACGGCGCGCTGCCGGCCGTGCCGGCGACCGGTGGCAGCGCCCTGGCCTCCGCGCTGTGCCGCGGTGGCGGGCGGGGTCGGGCCGAAGGCCGTCCCCCCCGCCTCCACCCGGGTGAAGAACCCGCTCGGCCGTTTCGGGACGGGGCGCGGGGAGACCCTGACACCGTGGCCAGTGCGCGCAGCCGTCACGGGGAGCGCCGGCGACAACCGAGGGCACGAGGACACGGCCGCCCGGAGGCCGACATGCGGGGCGAGGCTCGATGGGGAAGCGCAGGAGAAGGAAGCGGGAGGAGCACGCGGTCGCTCCGGAGCCGGCGTGCCGGACGAGCCCGCACGAGCCGGGGATCGGGCGCGCCGTTGCCCGGCACGACGAGCACGGTGGGTGGCGGACGGCGCCATGAGGACGGACCCACCGTGCCGGCGCCGCCCGGCGCCACCGCACTCCTGCGCGCCGGTGCGGCGCGGGGGCGAGCCATGAGCCTCCTCGAGCGCGCCGACGGCTTCCAGAGACGGCACCGCTGGGTGGGCCTGCCGCTCGCCGTCCTGTACAAGTTCTACGACGATCAAGCCCTGTACCTCGCGGCCCTCCTCACCTACTACGGCTTTCTCTCGCTCTTCCCCCTGCTGCTCATCCTGGTCGCCGTGCTGAGCACCTTCCTCAGCGACAACCCCGCGCTGCGACAGCGGGTCATGGACTCGGCGCTGGGCGAGTTCCCGGTCATCGGCGACCAGCTCGGGGAGAACATCCACTCCTTCCACGGCAGCGGGGCGGCGCTGGCCGCGGGCATCGTGGGCAGCCTCTACGGCTCCCTCGGCGTCGCCCAGGCCGCGCAGTACGCCCTCAACAAGATCTGGGCGGTTCCCCGCCACGCACGCCCGGACCCGTTCCGCTCGCGGCTGAAGGGACTGCTGTTCCTGCTGATCCTCGCCCTCGGGCTGTGTGCGTTCACTCTGGTGTCGGTGGCCGCCTCGCAGGCCTACTTGTTCGGCTCGCGGCTGACGGGCGGCATCTGGCTCGCCGCCACAGCGGGCTCTGTGGGCCTGAACACCCTCCTGCTCCTGCTGAGTTACCGGCTGCTGACGCACCGGCCACTGCCGCTGCGCCGGCTGGCGGGGGCCGCGCTGGGCGGGGCCTGCGCGTGGCAGGTGCTGCAGTGGGTGGGCTCCTACTACGTCAGCCACGTCCTGCGCGGGGCCACGGCCACCTACGGCATGTTCGGCATCGTCCTGGGCCTCTTCGCGTGGCTCTACGTCGGGGCCCTGATCTTCGTCACGGCAGCCGAGGTGGGGGCCGTACGGGTCATGCGCCTGTGGCCCCGCAGCCTGCTGACGCCGTTCACGGACCGGGTGCAGCTGACCCCGGCGGACCGCCGTGCCTACCGGTCGTACGCCGCCACCGAGGCCTTCAAGGGATTCCAGAAGATCCGGGTGCGCTTCGAGCCGCCGCCGAAGCCCCGCAACGAGGAACCTCCCGACGACACGGCCTGAGGGCGAGTCGGCGTGCCGCCGGCTCGTCACTCCTGCGGATGCCGGTGCCGGCCCTCGGGACCGGCGCCGTCCGGGTCCGTGCCGTCCAGTTGTGCCTTCAGGTCCGTGCCGTTCGGGGCCGTGTCGTCCAGGTCCGCGTCGTTCAGGTCGGCGTCGTTCAGGTCCGCGTCGTTCAGGTCGGCTCCCGCCGGGCCCGCGCCGTCCGGGTCCGCCTCGTGCGGAACCGTGTCCCACGCGCCGCTGACCGACGGAGCGCCCGCCAGCCCGATGCTGCCCGCGCCGATGAGCAGAATGCCGATGATCTCGGGTGCGATGCGTGCGCCCAGCCCGATCCGCTCCCCGAACAGCGCCCAGCCCAGCGCCACACTGGTGATGGCGTCACCCAGGGTGAGGGCGGGCTGGGACGCCGTCAGCGATCCGGCGCGGAGCGCGGCCTGCAGCAACGCGAAGCTGATCAGCCCCGCGACGGCCGTCGCCCACAGCGACCAGTGCGCGAACACGGCCGTCAGCCCCTGCCCGAACCTCCTTCATCAGCGCCGCGGTCACCGCGAACGACATCGCGGACGCGAGACCGAGGAGCGCGGCACGCGGTCCGCCCCGCGTCGGACGGGAGGCCAGCACCAGGGACACCACGACGGCCAGCACCACACCTCCGGCCACCAGCCAGGAGGTTCCGGGGGCGGTGGCCCGGCCGGAGGACGGCGAGGCCGCGGCCAGGAAGAGCGCCAGCCCGGCGCCGAGGGAGCTGAAGGCGGCCCAGGTGCGACGGTCGGGACGGCGGTGGAAGACGACGCTGCCCACCACCAGGGTGAACAGCAGCTCGCTGGTCATCAGCGGCTGGACGACGGACAGACTGCCGACGGCGAGCGCGGAGGCCTGGAACACGGTGGACAGGGCCAGCGCACCGGCGCCCGCGAGCCAGTGCGGCCGCTGCAGGACGCGCGCGAGCCAGCGCACGGCATGCCGCGCTCCGCTCCCGCTGTACGACTCTGCGGCGGCGGCCCGCCGCTGCAGCACCGAGGCCGAGGCATTGGTCAGCGCGGCCAGCAGGGCGAGGACGATCGTCAGCGCGCTCACGGGCCGGTCACCGGCATCTGGTGGCGGGGCTCCGGCACCGTCCCGCACGTCTCACCGGGCCCGGGCCCGTACGGCCACCGGAGGCGGCCGTACGGGCCGCCCACGGCCCGGCCGCCGGGCGACGCGTGCCGCCGTACGCCACCGGT
>NZ_JBLEBI010000195.1:0-12813 GCF_047340315.1 Streptomyces sp. AF1A | reverse complement strand
CTGGTGCGCGGTGCGGCCTTCGGCGAGGACGACGCAGTGGCGGGCGAGGCGGCGCACCATCGCGAGGTTCTGCTCCACGAGCAGCACCGGGACCGCCTCGGCGGCGCGCTCCAGCACCTGGGCGACCTCGGTGACCACCTTGGGCGCGAGGCCCTTGGTGGGCTCGTCGGCGATGATCAGCCGGTTGCCGCCTAGCAGGGTCCGGGCGATGGCGACCATCTGCTGCTGACCGCCGGACAGCGTGCCGGCGGCCTGCCGGGCGCGCCGTCTCAGCTCCGGGAACAGCTCGTGCACCAGGTCGTAGGCCGGTTCACCCGCGCCGGGCCGCTCGGCCAGGCGCAGGTTCTCGGCCACGCTGAGGGCGGCGAAGACGCCCCGGTCCTCGGGGGCGTAGCCGATCCCCCGGCGCACCAGGACGTGGGTGGCCAGGTGCACCGTCTCCTGGCCGGCCAGCAGCACGCTGCCGGTGCGCGGAACAAGGCCGAGGATGCCGCGCACGGTGGTCGTCTTGCCGGCGCCGTTGCGGCCCAGCAGGGCGGTGGTGCCCGAGGCGGCCACGTCCAGGTCGACGCCGTGCAGGATGTGCCGGCCGCCGATCACGACCCGCAGGTCGCGCACGGTCAGCAGGGGTGCGGGGCCGGGCGTCACAGCTCCTCCCCGAGGTAGGCCTGCTGCACGGTGGGGTCGGCCATCACGGCCTGCGGGGTGTCCAGCGCGAGCAGCGTGCCGTGGTGCATCACGGCCACCCGGTCGGCCAGGTCCAGCAGCACGTCCATGTGGTGCTCGACCATCAGGACGGTGCGCCCCTCCTCCTTGTGCAGCGACCGGATGAGCTCGGTCAGCGCGGGCACCTCCTCGGCGCTCACGCCGGCCATCGGCTCGTCGAGGAGCATCAGCCGGGGCTCGCCGACGAGGAGGACGGCGAGTTCGAGCTTGCGCTTCTCGCCGTGCGAGAGGGCGTCGGCGCGGGTGCCGGCGCGGTGGGCGAGCTGGGTGCGCGTCAGCACCCGGTCGACCTGCTCGGGGTAGGGGTCGGCGCGGCGCCAGACCCGGTAGGAACCGCCGCCGGCGGCCTGGGCCGCGAGCCCCACGTGCTCGGCGACCGTCATCGCCGGCCACAGGCTGGAGGTCTGGAAGGTGCGTCCGAGGCCGCGCCGGGCCCGGGTGTGGGCGGCTTCCGCGGTGATGTCGCGGCCGTCCAGTTCGATTGTGCCCCGGGTCACCCGGCTGAGCCCGCTGACCAGGTTGAACAGGGAGGTCTTTCCCGCGCCGTTGGGGCCGATGAAGGCGAGGAACTCGCCTTCGCGGACGTCGAGGGAGACGGAGTCGACGATGGTCGCGCCGCCGATCGTCCAGCCGATGTCGCGCAGCCGGAGCACGGGCGCCGGGACGGCACGGGCCTCCCCGGCGACCGGGGCCCCCGCGGCGCCCGGTGACGTCGTGTGCGAGGAGGACATCCGCTCAGCCCGCCGTCCCCGCGGCCGGTGGTGCGACCGCCGCCATCGGGACGCTGTCGATCAGCTGGGGCTTCGCGGCGCTGCCGCTGCCCTTGAGCCGGGCCGTGAACATCGGCTGCAGCAGGGCGTGGTCCGCGGCGCGGATCTGCTCCTTGCCCTTGGGCCCGTCGAAGCTCCAGCCCTCCAGCGCCTCGACCATGGCCGAGGTGTCGGTGGCGCTGCCGGACTCGATCGCGTGCACGATCATCTGCGCGGCGGTGAAACCGTCCGGGCTGAACAGGTCTGGGGTGCCGCCGGCCTTGGTGATGCCGTCGAGCATGGCCTTCTCGACGGCGTTGCCGCCCCCGGCGCCCGGGAAGTAGTGGGCGAGGAAGGCGACTTTGGAGCCGGCCGCGCCGAAGACCGGGTAGGAGGCGGTGCCCGCGAGCCCGGTGACGACCTTGCTCGCGTCCAGCACGCCCTGCTGGTTCAGCGCGGTCCACAGGGCGGGCGCGGTGGAGCCGGCCCAGGCGACGAAGACCAGGTCCGGTCTGCCGGCCCTGGTCTGGCGGGCGAACGGCGTGAGGTCGGTGGCGCTCGGCGGGGCCAGGACGGAGCCGACGTGCGCGCCCTTCTTTCCGAGGACGGCCTTCACGGCGGCCACGTTGGCCTGTCCGAACGCGGAGTTCTGGGCAAGCACGGTGACCTTCTTGCCCCGGGCGTCGCCGAGCAGGGTGCCGGCGGCGAGGATGTCCTGGTACGACTGCCGGCCCGAGCGGAAGGTGTAGGTGTTGACGCCGGTGATCGCGTCGGTCGCGGCGGGCCCGCTGACGTAGAGCACCTTGTTCTGCGCGGCCAGCGGCGCCATCTGCAGGGCCACACCGGAGTCGGTGGTACCGGCGAGGATCTTGCAGCCCTTGCCGACGAGGGTCTTGGCGGCGGCGACGGCCTTCGCCGGGTCGCCCGCGTCGTCCTGCTCGGTGACCTGGATCGGGTGGCCGCCCGCCTTGTTCGTGCCGTGCGTGGCGTAGGCCAGGCCCGCCTTGAAGCCTTCCTCGTACTGCTTGCCGTAGGCGGCGAGCAGTCCGCTGCGGGAGTACACGAGGCCCACCTTCACGGGGGCCGCCCTGCCGTCCGAGCCGGCGGAGGCGGTGCCGGCGGTGCCGGCCGAGGAGCAGCCCGCGACCAGGGCGCCGACCGCGATCAGGGTGAGCGCGCGAACAGATCTGCTTCTGACGGTGTCCGTGAGGCGGGAACGCATGATGAGCGGCTCCTGACGGTCTGCGCGGGGGGTGATGGCCGGAACCATAGGAGCGCCGCGCGACGGGCGGCATGTTGTCGGTCACCGCTCTTTGCGGCCCAGTCATGGCATCGGCACACATGTGGGCCGATGACGCGAGCGCTGCTCGGCTCTTCGGGGCGGGTGCGGGCGAGCCGCGCCGCGCACGTGGTACCGGCCGGCAGGCCCCGCGTGCGGTCGCTTTCACCCGGGTGATTGGCCGCCACGGGCCGTCCGCTCACCCGGTCGCGGCCCATGCTCCACCTCGTCCAGATCTCTTGCCCCGGAGAGGAGCACGACGTGCGTACAGGCAAGGAATACCTGGCGGCGCTGAACGACGGCCGCACGGTGTGGGTGGGTGACGAACGCGTCGACGACGTGGCCACGCACCCGAAGACCAGGGCGTACGCCCGGAGCATCGCGGACTTCTACGACCTGCACCACCGCGCGGACCTCCAGGACGTCATGACGTTCGTGGACGAAGAGGGCGTGCGGCGGTCCATGACGTGGTTCCAGCACCGGTCCAAGGAGGACCTGAAGCGCAAGCGCCACTACCTGGAGACGGTGCAGCGCGAGCTCGGCGGCGGCGCGATCCCGCGCACGCCGGACGTCAACAACTACGTCCTGCTGACCTACGTGGACGACCCGGAGCCCTGGAGCAGCCAGTCCGTCGGGACCGACGGAAGGGACCTCACCCAGGGAATCCTGGACTTCTGGAACCTGGTGCGCGACGGCGACCTCAACGCGACGCCGGCCTTCGTCGACCCGCAGGCGGACCGCTCGCGCGACTCCGCGCAGGCCCATTCCCCCGCCCTGCGGGTGGTCAGCACCTCCGACGAGGGCATCACCGTGCGGGGTGTGAAGGCGATCAGCACGGGCGCGGCCTTCGGCGACTGGATCCACATCGGCGTCTTCTACCGCCCCGGCATCGTCGCGGAACAGATCATCTACGGCGCGGTGAAGCCCAACACCCCCGGCGTGACGATCATCTGCCGGGAGAGCAACGTCCGGGACGGCGAGGACGTCGAGCACCCGCTGGCCTCGCGGGGTGACGAGCTGGACAGCATCATCGTCTTCGAGGACGTGCTCATCCCGTGGAACCAGGTCTTCCACATCGGTAACCCCCAGCACGCGTCGCTCTACCCGCAGCGCGTCTTCGACTGGCTGCACTACCACTCGGCGATGCGCGCGATGGTGAAGGCCGAGCTGATGCTCGGTCTGGCCCTGCTGATCACCGAGCACATCGGCACCTACCAGCTGCCGCCGGTCCAGGCGCGCATCGCCCGGTTCGTCGGCTTCCACCAGACGCTCAAGGCACACCTGATCGCTTCCGAGGACGAAGGGTTCTTCACTCCCGGCGGCATCTACAAGCCGAACGTCCTCATGTTCGACTTCGGGCGCGCGTACTACCTCGAGAACATCGCCGAGATGGCCCACGAGCTCATCGACCTCTCCGGTCGCGCCGCGCTGATCTTCCCCACCGAGGGTCAGTGGCAGCGGCCCGAACTGCGGCCGTGGCTGGCGGCGCTGCAGACCGGACCGGTCGGCAAGCCGCACGAGCGGCTGAAGATCAGCCGGGTCATCCGCGACATGTTCCTGTCCGACTGGGGTGACCGCATCAGCACCTTCGAGAACTTCAACGGCACGCCGCTGCTGGCCATCCGCACGCTCACCATGAAGCGCGCCGAGATGTCCCCGTCCGGCACCATGGCCGACCTCGCGCGCCAGGTCTGCGGCATCGAGAGCGTGAGCAGCGGCGAGAACGAGGAGTCCGCGTACCGGGCCCAGGCGGGCTACGCCCGGCGCCAGGACGCCTCCTAGCAGGCCCCAGGGCCCGGGTCAGAGGATGCCGCACTCCCGGGCCCTGGCGACCGCCCCGCTCCTGCTGTGCGCGTCGAGCTTGCGGAAGATCGCCCGTACCTGCGTCTTGACGGTGTTGTGGGACACGTAGAGCTCGGCGGCGATCTCGCGCAGGGTGAGCGGCCCGCACAGGGCGCGGAGCACGCGGCGCTCCCCCAGCGACAGGTCCTCGGGGCCGGGCGAGGCAGGTGATACGACCGTGTCCGCGCCGGCAAGGGCCAGCAGCTCCGTCAGCACTCCGGGCGACTCGCACCGGGCCGCCGCTCGCGCGGCCGCCTCGCGAGCCGCCCGCGCGGCGTCCGCGTCGTGCCGTGCACGCGCCAGCCGGGCCCGCGTCACGTGGCACAGGGCGCGGACATGGGGTTCGCTGCCGGGCCGCGAGGAGCCCGCCAGCGCCGCTTCCGCACCGGCCAGCGCCCGTTCGGCCGCGTCGGTGTCCGACTCCTCCAAAAGCAGGCGGGCCCGGCAGAGGTAGGCGGACACGGCGACGAAGTGCCCGGCCAGGCCGGCCGTCGCGGCCGCGTCCAGGGCCTCGTCGCTCAGCATGCGCGCCGCCTCGTGCCGCCCGGCCAGCAGGGCGCACAGCGACCGCAGGCCCAGCGCCCGGACGAGTGTCAGGCCGTGCCCGGCGGCATGCGCGTCACGGGTCGCCTCGCCGAGCAGCGCCTCCGCCTCCTCGTACCGGCAGGTCCACAGCAGAGCCGTACCCCGGGCCGTACAGGCGAGGGCGCGCCAGGAGGTCAACGGGACGGTGCCGGCGAAGACCGACGCGCCGAGCCGGTCGGCGGCCAGGATCTCCCCGTTCAGGCAGCAGGCCATGGCCTGCGCCACGGCTGCCGCGTCGGAGACCGTGCTGCCTTCGCCGACCTTCTCCGGCCCCCTCTGCCTGAGCCGCGCCACGTCCAGCCAGCGCCGGGCCGTCTCCGGCGCGCCCCGCGAGAGGGCGGCCATCGCCGCCACGACGCACAGGCGGGCGTCGGCGGTGACCGCGCCGGACGGCAGGAGGTCCAGCCAGTGGGCGACCCGCTCGCCGCGGCCCGCCGAGATCGCCCGCTCCCAGTCGTCGAGCACCGACGCGACGGCCGCGGACTCGTCGCCGCCCAGCACCCAGTGCCGTACGGCCGCCGTCGTCTCCCCCTGCCCCGCGTACCACTGGGCCGCCGACCGGTGCAGCGACGAGACGGTCCGCGGCCCCTCGGACTGCAGGATGTCGGACAGCAGCGCGGACAGCGCCGGGTGCCGGCGGTACGCAGGCGGACGGGTGCCGACGGGGACGAGCAGTTGCACGGTCCGCGCCAGTTCGCGCAGCAGCACGCCCGCCCGGTCCCCGGCGAGGGCCTGGCAGGGTCCGGCGCCGAGTTCGTCGAGCACGCTGGTGCGCAGCAGGAACTCGCGCTGCTCGGTGGTGAGCCGGTGGAGCACCTCGGTGGCCAGGTACTCGGCGACCGCCTGCCTGCCGCGCCCCGGTCCGGCCGCGCCGGCGGACTCGTCCGCCGAGCGGGCGAGGGCGCGTCCCATGATGCACAGTCCCGCCGCCCATCCCTCGGTGGCCTCGTACAGGACGCTCACGGTGTCCGCGTCCGCGGCGTACCCGAGCAGGCCGGCGAGCACCGTCCGCGCCTCCTCGGGGGTGAAGGCCAGGTCGTGCTGGTCGAGTTCGGCGACCAGCCCCCGCGCGCGCAGCGCCGGCAGGGGCCTGCCCGGGATGTCCCGCGTCGACAGAACGATGCGGAAGCCCTGCGGAAGCCCGGTCAGGAAGTCCTCCAGGCTGCGGACCGCGTCGGCGTCCGTCACGGCCTCCAGCCCGTCGAGGACCAGCGTGAGCGGGCCCTGTCCGCCGAGCCCGGCCAGCAGGCCCGGCAGGGTCTCCTCGACCCATGTGTCCAGCGTCCAGGGCTGCTTGCCGAGTCCGGCGGGCAGCTCGGGCCGCACGTGGTGCAGCGCCCGCAGGATGCCGGTCCAGAGCCGGCCGGGGGCGTTGTCGTACGCGTCCAGGCTGAGCCAGGCGCACTCGCCGCGCGCCGCCGGGCCGCGCGACCACTCGGTCAGGAGCACCGTTTTCCCGGCACCGGCGGGTGCGGAGACCACCACCACGGGCTCCGTCGACGTGTCGAGCCGGCGCAGCAGCCGCGGGCGGCTCAGGTGATGCGGGGGCTGGACCGGAGGCCGCAGCTTGAACGCCGGTACGGAGCTGGTCATGGCACCTTCATCGAGGTCGTCGGGACGAGCGGAGCCCCCGGTGTCCGGGTCGCCTCACGGGGGCGGGACATCGGGGGCGCCGCGGGGGTGGGTCTCGAGCCGCGCGGCGGGCCTGCTGCAGACCGCCGCGCGGCCGTCCTAGTGCGGCGCCCTGAGCGCGCCGAATCCGCCCGCGAAGTAGAGCAGCGGCCGGCTGTCCACCCGGTGTTCGCAATGGATCACATCGCCCACGAAGATGGTGTGGTCCCCACCGGGCAGGGCCTCGGCGACGTCGCACACGAAGGCCGCGATGGCGTCCTTGAGCACCGGCACACCGTGGTCGTCCGCGGTCTCGACACCGGTGAACTTGTCCGGCTTGGAGGCGGCGAAGTTGCGCGCCAGGAGCTCGCTGCCCTCGCCGAGGACGTTGACGGCGAAGCGCCCGTGCTGCGCGATCGCGGCCCGCGTGAACAGGTGGTTGCCGATGCACACGAGCAGCTGCAGCGGGTCCAGGGACAGGGCGGAGACGGCGCTCGCCGTCATGCCGACGGGCGAGCTCCCCGTGCGCGTCGTGATCACGCTGACACCCGTGGCGAGCCGGCTCATCGCGGCGCGGAAGACGACTGTCGTGTCAAGGGTTTGCGTCATCGGAAACCTCCGTCGAAGTGGGTCTGGACCCGTGGGGTGGATGAAGCGTGCAGCCCCGGCTGTTAATGCCGGGAAAACCGGCCCGTACCCGGGAGTTCGGCGGGCGCCCGCACGGTCCGGCGGCTCATCGGCGCAGTCGGCCGACCAGGCGTCTGAGGTCCGCGGACGGGGGCACGCCGAGCTCCCGCATGGCGCGCAGATAGCCCCGGTACAGGTCGAGCACCTCGTCGTCCGATCCGACCGCCTCGGCCGCGCCCAGGGCGACGCGCCAGGCCTGTTCCCGGTAGGGATCGTCGTCCAGGACCGCGCGTGCGAGCCCGCGGGCGTCCCGGACGCGGCCGAGGTGGAGGGCGACGGTCGCCGCGTCCACGCGGGCCTGCAGGAGGACGGCGTCGAGTTCGTCGCGCCTGGTGTCGAGCCAGGGGGTCGAGAGGGAGTCGAAGTAGGAGCCTTGCTCGGCGACGGCCAGGGCGGAGCGAAGCGTCTCCCACCGGTGCTCGCCGTCCTGCCGTGCGGCCTCCGCCAGCAGACGCTGGAAGGTCCCCGAGGCGCTCACCACCGCGGACGCCGGTGTCAGCCGGTACACGTCGCCGTCCTGCACGAGCGACAGCCCGTCGGGCAGCACCTCGCGCAGCCTCAGTACCGCCTGGCGGAGGTAGCTGCGCCCCGTGGCGCTGCTCCGCCCGGGGAACAGCGACTCCAGCAGGGCCTGGCGCCTGGCGCTCGCGGCGGGCCGGGACACCAGATAGGCGAGCAGTTCGACGCTCTTGGCCAGCCGGGGGTGCACCTCCCGCCCCTGCGCGACCAGCCGCACCGGCCCGAAGTCCTGAAGCGTCAGCCGGGCCTGCGCGCCCCCGGCCGCCGGCCTCGCCGTCGACAGCGCGGACACGAGCTCGTGCCAGCGTGAGGAGTGCGTGCGCTCCGCGTCGGCCCGGCGTACGGCGACGGAGGGCACGTCCTCCAGAGCCTGCAGCAGCAGGTTGCGGGGGCCCTGGGCCGTCGCGACCTCCAGGGCCAGGTCGGCGGCGGCGTCCGCGCCGTCCTCGTCCCCGGTGCGCCACAGTGCTTCGCTCAAGTAGACAGCTGCGGTGGGGAGTTCGACACGCCGGTCGGCCGCGCGCATGGCGGAGACCGCCGCGGTGAGGTGGGACACGGCGTCGTGGGCCCGGCCGGCCAGCAGCAGTCGCAGGCCGCGCCAGGTGCCCGCCAGTTCCGCGGTGAACGCGAAGCGCGCGCACCCTCTGCGCTCCGCCTCGGCGAGCGCCCGGGCCGCCCGCGGCAGGTCGCGGTCCAGGCGCAGGGCGAACTTCGCCTCCAGCAGCAGGCTGAGGATCTCGTACACGAGGGAGCCGCTCGACGCGATGCGCGCGCGCCCGGCCAGCAGCGCCTCCCATGCGTCGTCGCGGCGTCCGAGGTCCGCCATCAGCTCCGCGGCCTCGAACGCCGCCAGCCAGACGGGTCCGGGTTCGTCCGCGACCGCGGCGTACGCCTGTTCCGCCTGGGAGATGCGCCCCTCGGCGCGCAGCGCGGCGACCGCCCACGGCGTCCCCGCCACACGCCGCCAGGCACCGGACGAGCCGTCCCGCAGTTCGCGCAGCCGGCCGGACCGGTAGGCGATGCGCATCACCAGGGCCTCCAGGGGGCCCGCGACGTCGAGCACGTCCGGGGCGAGCCCGGGTGCGCTGTCGTCCGCCAGGGCGAGCACGGCCGCCGCGATGTCGCGGGGGTGGCCGGGCGGCATGACGCTCAGGATCTCGCGCGCTCCGTCGAGCCGGCCGACGTGCCAGAAGCACCACACCAGCAGGGCGAGATCCTCCGCGCCGCCCGGTTGTCCGGCGAGGTCGCGCCACCATGCGGGACCGTGGTGGTCGGCCAACTCCACGCCCCGCCAGCACTGTTCGAGCCCGAAGGCGACGCGGAGCCCCGCTGCGGCCAGGGCCGGCGCGATGGGCGCGGGCGCCGGGCGCATGCGGTCCAGCCAGCTCTCGGCGGTCGCCAGGTCGAGCCGCCCCAGCACCTCGGGCAGTGCGCGTTCCGCGGCGTGCCGGGCCGTGTCGGTGTCGCCGCTCATGAGCAGTTCGGTCACGGCGTCCTCGTGGCGCCCGCTGCCCTGGAGCAGCGTGGCACAGCCCCGGCGCAGGGCACGCAGGGTGTCCTCGTCCAGGCGGACGGTCTCGCGCTGCAGATGGTGGCGGAACCGCGGCAGCGCGACCATACGGCTGCCGTCGGGGGACCAGACCAGCGGCAGCCGCCGGCCGCGCAGGACCGCCATCGTCCGGTCCGGCGACGCCAGCCCGAGGGCGTTCGCCCGCTCGGCCGTCACGCCGTCGTCGAGCAGGCTGGTGCGCACGAGCAGCGACACCTCGGCCGGGGTGAGCTGGGCCAGCAGCTCGGCCGCGACGCGATCGTGCTGCGCGGCCGAGGCGGCGGGGTCGGCACCCGACCAGTCGTAGAGGACCCCGGTGACCCAGCCGCCCGTCGCCTCGACCAGTTGGCGCGGGTCGTCCCGCCGGTCCGCGGCCCGCAGGGCTTCGGCGGCCTCGGCCACGTCGAAGGCCAGCTCCCCGTCCTCGAGGAAGGCCACGCGATGGACGTCGCCGAGCCCTCGCAGCCCCTCGGGCAGGTCCGCCCGGGAGATCAGCACCAGCCTCGGCCCGTGCGGCAGGCTCCCGACCAGGGCGGCGAGCAGCTGCGTCGCGCCGCCGCCCTCGATGGTCTCCACGCGGTCGAGCACCAGCACCAGCCCGGTGCCCGCGAGGGTCCCGGCGAGCAGCACACCGGTCGCCGACGCGGGCAGCCCTCGTGTCAGGGCGCCGGCGAGGGCGCCCGCCGCGGCCGGCGCGTGCGGCTCGAGGGCCGCCTCCAGAAGGCGCGTCAGTGTCCGCCCGCCGGCGCCGGAATCGCCGTCGTCCGGCGTCCCGGCGAGCGTCACCCAGGCGACGGGGCGGGACAGCTCCCGCGCCGCCTGCACCGCGACGGTCGTCTTGCCCGACCCCGCCGAAGCCGCCAGGACCAGGACGGGGTACTGGTCCAGCAGCCGATGGATCCTGCCGACCAGCCTCGGCCGCGGTACGACATGGCCGGGCAGCCGGGGTGGTGCACCGCGCGTGTCACCGGGATCGCTGCTGCTCATGGACGACCGCCTCCCGACCGTGTGTGCGGTGACCGTGTCGTTCAGTCCTCGGGGCGGGGCTCGAGGACGAAGGTGTGGCGCAGCAGGGTGTACGGCTCGTCGGTCAGCCCCCGGCAGGGCCCGGCGTCGGCCGCGTACGAGTCGTACGACGCGACCAGCGACTCCTTGACCCCGAACACGGGGTCCGTGTCCAGGTGCGGGTCGTCGGAGGGGAACAGCATGGTGGTCACGCGCTGGTGCCCCGGCGCCTCGATCAGCAGGTGCACATGGGCGGGACGCATGAGCGACCTGCCCGTGGCGGCCATGTACTCGCCGACCGGGCCGTCTCCGGGGATCGGGTAGCTGGCGGGCCGGATGGAACGGAAGGCGAAGTGTCCCGTTTCGTCGGTCCGCAGCAGCGCGCGCATGGCGGGGTCGACCCGGCCGGGCACGTCCACGTCGTAGTGGCCCTCCCCGTCGCTGTGCCAGACGTCCACCGCGGCGCCGGCCACCGGCGCGCCGCCGCGGTCCACGACGCGTCCCTCGAAGAACAGCGGGGTGCCGGGCAGCCCTCCGGAGATGTCGGAGGCGTCGGCCTGCTGCGGCCTGTCCTCCCGGAAGAAGGGGCCGAGGACGCTGTTCTCCGTGGCGCCGGCGGGGCGCCGGTTGCTCAGGGCGTCGACCAGCATGGTCACGCCCAGCACGTCGGACAGCAGGATGAACTCCTGGCGCGTCGGCGTGCACGTCTGCCCGGTGCGGGTCAGATAGTCCACTCCGCGGGCCCACTCCTCCTCCGTCAGTCCGACCTCGCGGACGAAGGAGTGAAGGTGCCGCACCAGCGATTCCATGATCGTCGCCAGACGGGGGTCCTTGGTGTCCCGCATGGTCGAGATCACGGCCTCGGTGATGGTGTCGCCGGTCAGATCACGCATGGCGCGCTCCAGTGTTGGTCGAGTGTTCGATGACGGAGTCGGTCCGGGGGTGCGCGCCGCGTCAGGCGCGCGGCGCCTCCCCGGCCCAGGCGCGGGTCAACAGGGCGCGGACCGCGGCCGGTTCGACCGGTCGGGGATTCCAGTAGCCGTCCCGCACGACGAGTTCGGCCGCCTGCCCGATCCCCGACTCCGGCATGCCGAGGTCCCGCAGGGCCCTGGGGGCGCCGAGCCGGCCGGAGAAGTCGAAGAGGGCGCTCGCCGCGTCGTCGCCCGGCAGGGCCCGCGCGACGCGCGCCATGGCCTCGGGGGCCGCGGGCGCGTTGTGGGCGACCGCGTGCGGCAGCACAACGGCGTGGGTCTCGGCGTGCGGAAGCCCGAAGGTGCCCCCGAGGACATGGCACACCTTGTGGTGCAGGGCCATGCCGACCGTGCCGAGGCAGGTGCCGGCCAGCCACGCCCCGTAGAGCGCGTCCGCCCGTGCCTCGCGGTCGTCCGGACGTCGCGCGACGACCGGAAGGGCGCGGGCGAAGGAGTCGAGCGCCTCGCCGGCCATCAGGAAGGCGACCGGGTCCCGGTCCTGTGCGTAGAGGGCCTCCACGGCGTGCGCCATGGCGTTGATGCCGCTGACCACCGAGATCGGCGCGGGGAGTGTGAGCGTCAGGTCGACGTCGTACACCACCGTGTCCAGCAGCACTTCCCGCAGCCGCCGGGTCGTCTTGCGGTGCCCCTCGGTCTCTCCGAGGATCGGGGTCATCTCCGAGCCGGCGTACGTGGTGGGCAGCGCCAGCTGCCGAAGGCCGGTCCGCAGGGCGACCGCCTTGCCGAGGCCGACGGTCGAGCCGCCGCCGACGGCGAGCACGGAGTCCGCGCCCACGGCTTCGGCGTGCGCCACCGCCTTCTGTGTGACCTCGACGGGGGTGTGCGGCGCCGCTTCGGCGAAGGTTCCCACGGAGGCGGCACCGAGCAGCTCGCACAGCTGCGCCGCCTGGTCCGCCTGGGCAGGCGTGGACAGGACGAGCACGCGACGGCATCCGAGGGCATCGGCCTCGTCGGGAATGCGGCTGCGCGTACCGCTGCCGAAAACCACTTTGGTGACCTGTCCCCGATGCACGAATGTCTTCATGGAATTCCCTCGGTGCCGCCCACATCGTTTATGAAAGAAAGCGTCGGCAGGCGGCTGATGCGCGTCAACGAAAACTGTTGGCGATAACGGCGATCGAGAGGGAAATACCGTGTTCATGCGACTGCCACCGGCCGCGCGACCGCGGCGTCACGAGCGATATCACCCATCTGCGCGATGCCGGAGCGGGCCGGGGATTCCACCGTGGAGGCAGGTCTGCGCCCGGC
The DNA here is from genome assembly GCF_047340315.1 of Streptomyces sp. AF1A. Lineage (NCBI taxonomy): Bacteria > Bacillati > Actinomycetota > Actinomycetes > Kitasatosporales > Streptomycetaceae > Streptomyces > Streptomyces sp. AF1A. The sequence continues at coordinate 21 of NZ_JBLEBI010000195.1, read as the reverse complement.
GAGAGGAAGCGCGAAATAAAC